>NZ_JBHTST010000073.1:0-38474 GCF_042794995.1 Streptomyces sp. NPDC056503 | reverse complement strand
GCTGCCTTGCCCGGGGGGCGGGGGGGGGGGGGGGGGGGGGGGGGGGGGGGGGGGGGGGGGGGGGGGGTGGGGGTCTCCCTGGGGTGGGGTTGGGGGGGGCCAGGGGGGTGCACCGGGGCCGGGGCGGGCGCGACGGGACGGGGGTGCCGCGCTCCGCCCCGGCCCGGGGTCGGGGGGTCGGTCAGCGCAGCCGGCCGGCGCCGGCGTGGTGGCCGACGAGGAAGGGCACGGCCAGCGGGTGGTTCACCCGGGTGCGCAGCTCGGGCGTCCAGCCCGCGTCGCCGCGCAGCGCCTCCGCCGGGAACTGCTCGTTGTGGACGGCCAGCAGGTCGACCGGGCGCCCGTTGACGTAGTTGCCCGTGGTGGTGACGGGCGCGTCCTTCCACTTCTTCAGGATCTGCCCGGCCGGCACCTCGGAGCCGAGCGTGAACGCGTTCTTCTCCGCGTACAGCTGCGACTCCTGGCCGATGCCCAGGCTGTACACGTAGTCGGCGTCCGGCACCTTGAAGTGGTTGTTGTACGCGTCGACCTGACCGAAGCGGACCCGGGGCGCCCGCTCCACCACGTCGTCGAAGAGGTTGTGGTGGAGGGTGACGCGGAGCCTGCCCCGGTCGGTGGCGCCCGCGCTGTCGCTGTTGCCGATCATCAGCGTCTTGTCGTGGTCGGTGAAGACGTTCCACGAGACGGTCACGAGGTCCGCGCCGCGCACCACGTCCAGCTCGCCGTCGTGCTGCTGGTAGACCTCGCCGTAGTACGAGGGCAGCGAACTGTCCGGGTGGGCGCCGTCGGTGAAGGTGTTGTGGTCGATCCAGACGTGGGTGGAGCCGTACACCACCAGGCTGTCGTACTCCGAGTTCCAGGCGCCGGTGGCGCCGTCCGTCGGGTCCCACTGGGGGAAGCAGTCGAGCGGGCTCTCCAGGGTGAGGTTGCGGACCACCACGTTGTCGACGCCCTGGACCTGGAGGCTGCCGCCGAGGATCGTGGCGTTCCGGCCGACGCCGACGAGGGTGGTGTTGGCGGGCACCTTCACCTTGATGGCCTGGCCCTGGGCGGTGGCCGAGGCGGCGCGCAGCTCCTCCTGCGGGCCGGTGACCTCGTTCTCGTACCCCCAGACGGCGGGGTCGTAGTCGGCGAGGTACCGGTCGAAGTCGTAGCCGGGCGCCTCGAAGGCGCCGCAGCCGGCCTCGGTGGCGTTCAGGGTGCCGGCGACCTTGACGATCCGGGGCTCGGTGCCGGGGACGGCGAGGGCGGCCCGGAGCTCGGCCCAGGTGGTGACGGTGAAGACGCGGGAGGCGTCGGCGGCGGCGCCGCCGGTGGTGCCGGTGCCGTCGGAGGCCCAGCCGTCGCCGGCGGGGAGGGTGGCGCGGGCCGGGTCGGCGGCCGGGCGGTGCCCGGAGTGGGCGCCGGCGGCGGGCGCGGTGACGGTGAGGACGAGGGCGGCGGCGGCCACCGCCCCGAGCTTCGTGCTTCTGTTCACGCGCGGTTCTCCTCAGGATGCGGAAGGGGATGCGGGGGGCCAGGCGATCCATTCGGTGGGGATGGCGTCGTCGAGCCTGCGGGTCTCGCGGGGGGCGAGGACCCGGGTGCGGAGCAGTTCACGGGCCACGAGCCGGGCCACCTCGATCGCGCCGGGCGGATTGAAGTGGGTGTTGTCCTGCTCGGTGGCGGTCCAGTTGAAGTAGGTCTTGGTCGCCTCGGGGCCGAGTCGCTGCCAGAGCGCGAGGGACAGCGCCTCGATGTCGAGGAGCGGCACGCCGGAGGCGGCGGCCACGGCCCGGGCGGCGGCCGGGTAGTCGCCGAGCGAGCGCTGGGCGGTGCCGGCGGCGTCGAAGCGGCGCCGCTCGACGGAGGTCGCGAGGACCGGGAGCGCGCCCCGGGAGCGGGCCGCCTCGACGAAGACCCGCAGGTTGTCCTGGTAGGAGCCCCAGGGGTCGGTGTAACGGGTGGGGTCGGTGGTCTTCGAGTCGTTGTGGCCGAACTGGACGAGCAGGACGTCGCCCGGGCACAGCGCGGCCGTGATCGCGTCCAGCCGCCCCTCGTCGAGGAAGCTCTTGGTGGAGCGTCCGTTGACGGCGTGGTTGGCGACCGTGACCGACCGGTGCAGGAAGAAGGGAAGGGCCATGCCCCACCCGGTCTCGGGGGCCGCGTCGGCGTACTTCTGCGCGGCGGTGGAGTCCCCGGCGACGAAGAGCGTGCGGGGGCGACGGGGCGAGGACCCGGCGGAGTCCTCGGTGCGGGCGGCGGCCGGCCGGGCGGCCAGGGCGAGCATCAGTCCCGCCCCGGCCGCGACCGCCTCACGGCGGCCGAGCGTCACTTCTGCTGGCTCTTCCACTCGGCCTGGGCCTCGTTGAGCTGCTCGGCGAGGGTGTCGGCGAACTTCTTCGCCGTCATCGAACCGAGCAGCACCTTCTGGAAGTTGGCCTCGTTGTCGGCCTTGGAGATGGTGTTCCAGTCGGGCAGGTAGTAGGGCAGCTGGACGATGGTGGCCTTGCCGCCGAAGAGGACGTCGGCGGCGAGCTTCGTCGGCTCGGCCTCCTGGATCCACGGGTCCTGCGCCGCCTCGGTGTTGGCGGGGATGGCGCCGGCGGACTTGTTCCACGTGGAGTTGGACGCGTGGGAGGCGGCGAACTCGATGAACTTCCAGGCGGCGGCCTTGTTCTTGCTGCTGGAGAAGAGGCCGAGGCCGTCGACCGGGTTGGAGACCATCACCCGGGTGCCGTTGTCGAGGGTCGGGCTCGGTATGCCGCGGAACTTCTCGGTGGTCAGGGCCTTCACGTGGTCCTGGTACGAGCCGAGGTTGTGGTTCAGCATGCCGATCTGGCC
Source organism: Streptomyces sp. NPDC056503 (assembly GCF_042794995.1). Classification (NCBI taxonomy): domain Bacteria; kingdom Bacillati; phylum Actinomycetota; class Actinomycetes; order Kitasatosporales; family Streptomycetaceae; genus Streptomyces; species Streptomyces sp. NPDC056503. The sequence goes on along the minus strand of NZ_JBHTST010000073.1, from coordinate 35,651 downwards.
GCTGTCCCACTGGGCGACCATCTTGGTGAAGTCGTTGTTGACGTCGGCCGCCGGGGTGTTCTTCTTGAAGAGGCCGACGTACTTCTCCAGCGCGGCCACGTTCCTGGGGTCGTTGACCGTGGTCTTGTCGTTCTCCCAGAAGCTCTGGATCCCGCTCTGGCCGTACATGGCGTCGAGGGCCTGGGCGATCGATCCGGCGCCGCCGCGGATGGTGTAGCCGAACTGGTTCTTGTCCTTGGCGGTGAGCTTGTCGGCCGCGGCGTAGAACGCCGACCAGGTGGACGGCTCCTGAAGACCGGCCGCCTCGAAGAGGTCGGTGCGGTAGTAGAGGACGCCGTTGCTGGCGGAGGTCGGGACGGTGAAGAGCTCGTCCTGGCCGCCGGCCGCCCTGACGGAGTCGACCATGCCCTTGTTCAACTTGCCGAACAGGGAGCTCTTCTCGATCCGCTGGTCCAGGGGCTCCAGCGCGTTCTGCGCGGCGATCCCGGCGAGCATCGCCGCGCCGACGCCGCCGACGTCCGGCAGTGCGCCGCCCTGGATGGCGGTGTCGTACTTGGACTGCACCTCCTTGGAGGCGACGCCGACGTACTCGACGTCGATGTCCGGGTTCGCCTTCTCGAAGTCGGCGATGATCTCCTTCCAGACGTCGGTGCGGACACCGCCGTTGTTGTCCCAGAAGGTGATCTTGCCCTTGCCCGATCCCTCGGTTCCCTCGCCGCCGGCGCCGCCGCTGCCGTCGTCACCGCAGGCGGTGGCGGTCAGCGCGAGGACGCCGGAGAGGGCGAGGGCGAGGGCGGCTCTGCGCCGGCCGGGGAAGATGGTCATCGTCGGCTCTCTTCTCTCGGGGTGGTACGCGGGGTGGTACGCGGGTGGTGCCGGGGATGGTGCTCGGGGGGATGGGGAACGCGTGTGGGGGAGTACGGGGCCCGCCGGGTTCAGCGGGCGGAGGGGGCGGCGGTCGGCGCGGAGGCGGGGGTGCCGAGGGCCCGGAAGTCGGTGAACACGCCCGTCCCGGCGTGCCCTTCGCCCTCGGGCGCGGCGGCGAACAGGCCGAGCAGGGCGCCCACCCACCGCCAGGGGGTGGCCGCGAACTCGGGGCCGAGCCGGACGGGTCCCTCGCCGGCGTCGTAGGAGAAGCGGCAGCGGGCGTCGGCGGTGGCCTCGATCCGCAGCAGCGCCTCTCCGGCGGGGAGCGGCCGGGCCCGGTCGGCGTCCCGCTCGCGGTCGGCGTTGCCCGGCGCGAAGCGGTGGACGAGCGACACCCGCCCGTCGGCGCCCCGTTCGAGGCCGATCCAGGCGTACGCGTCGCCGAGCACGAGCAGTCCGGCCCGTGCCCCGGGCGCCGGGGAGTCCAGTCGCAGCCGGACCTCCACGGTCCGGGCCCCGGCCGGCAGCCGCTGCGTCAGCACGTGTGGCACCGACCGGAGGTCGTCGGCCCGCTCGGTGCGCACACAGGCGAGCCGCAGCCCCGGCCCGTCGTGCGCGCCCGTCCAGTCCGCCCCGGGGTTGGCGGTCCACTGCCACTGCGGGCCGAAGGAGCCGCCGGGGAAGGCGTCGTCGACGGCCGGCCGGGCCGGCGGCCCCTCCGGCAGGGCGGGCTTGCGGTGGACGCGTACGGGGGAGCCGTCGTCGCCCAGCACCGGCCAGCCGTCCGCGTCCCAGCGCATCGGCTGGAGGTGGACGAGCCGGCCGTGCGCGCCGGTCTGCTGGAAGTGCAGGAACCAGTCCTCGCCCGCCCCGGTGCGCACCCAGCCGCCCTGGTGGGGGCCGTTGACGTCGGTGTCGCCCTGGGAGAGGACGATCCGCTCCTCGTAGGGTCCGAAGAAGGTGTCCGCGCGGAAGGCGCCCTGCCAGCCGGTGGCGACGCCGCCGGCCGGGGCGAGGATCCAGTACCGGCCCTCGTGCCGGTACAGCTTGGGTCCCTCCAGGGTGAACCAGCCGGGCACGAGGTCGGCGTCGACGAGGGTCCGGCCCCCGTCGAGGACCTTGGTGCCGTCGGGGCTCATCCGGTGCCCGGTGAGCCGGTTGTTGAACCCGGCCCGGGACCTGGCCCAGCCGTGGACCAGGTAGGCCTCGCCGGTCTCCTCGTCCCACAGCGGGCAGGCGTCGATCAGTCCCAGGCCCTCCTTCACCAGGTGAGGGCGGGTCCAAGGGCCTTCTATCGCAGGCGAGTTGACCTGGAAGATCCCGTGGTCGGGGTCGCCCCAGAAGATCCAGAACCGGCCGTCGTGGTGCCGGAAGGACGGCGCCCACACCCCGCGGTCGTGCCGCGGGAGGACGAAGGCCTCCTCGGGTTCGAGCCGCTCCAGCGCGTGTCCGGCGAGCGTCCAGTTGACCAGGTCGCGGGAGTGCAGCAGCGGCAGTCCGGGGGCGCGGCCGAAGCTGGAGGCGGTGAGGTAGAAGTCCTCGCCCACCCGGACGACGTCCGGGTCCGACCAGTCGGCGGCGAGGACCGGGTTGCGGTACGTGCCGTTCCCCAGGTCGCCGGTGACCTCGGGCACCGGCGAGCCGGTCACGACGCCACCGCCTTCCGCACGAGCGCCGCCGCCGCGTCCCGGTCGAGCCGCCCGTCGGCCACCACCGTGACCACGCGCCGTACGAAGGTCCCGCCGGCCGGCACCGTGAGCCGCTCCCCGAAGGCGAGGGAGGAACCGACGCCCGGGTACTCGGCGGCCCGCACGAACCACGGGTCGCGGCGGGTGGTCCCGGTCGCCCCGGCGAAGACCAGCGTCCAGCCGTCGCCGCACATCGCCACCCAGTCGGCGCGGGTGCCGTGCACGGCCTCCTCGCCGTCCGCGTCGGGTCCGAACACCCCGGGCGCGGTGGCCTCCTTGGGGGCGCGCCAGAAGAAGCCGCCGTACGCGGCGCCCGGGCGTCCGTTGGTGGCCGGGCTGCCGAGGGACAGGTCGCGGCCCGAGACGTTGGCGACGGAGAAGGTCAGGTCGAGCGCCCACGCCGCGTCGGTGAGGGCGACGGCGGCGACCGTGCGGTGCTCGGCGAGCAGCCGCTCGCCGCCGGCGGTCCAGGTCAGCTCCTCGACGAAGCCGTCCGGGTCGCACAGCTTGAAGCCGTCGTGGCGCTGGACGCCGTGGTTGTCGAGCTCGACGGAGCCGCGGCCGCGGACGAAGGTCCGCCCGCCCCAGAAGTTGTGGCCCTCGACGTCCGGGACGGCGACGGAGACGCCCAGGTGGTGCACGTGGTCCTCGGGCAGCACCTCGGTGACGGCCCGCCCGGCGAGCGTGGTCACCGGGTGGAGGTAGGGGCGCGGGGAGTGGTCGGCGGCGAGCGCCGGGCGGGTCACGCAGTGGGCGACCGGGCGGCCCGCGATCCGCAGCGTGGTGGCCGTGTCGGTGCTCATCGGACCTCCGCCGTGGCCGGCGACGCCCAGGGGGCGCCGAGCTCGGAGTAGAGCCGCAGCTGTTCGGCGCTGGCGTCCACCAGGGCCTCCACGCCCTCCACGACCCGCCGTTCGGCGTTCTCGCCGGGTTCGGCGCGCCAGTGGGCGGCGGGCAGCGGGCGCGGGTCGGGGGCGGTCCGGACCGCCTCGACGACCCGCATGAAGGCGCCGGTCGCGTCCGGCGGCACGCACAGCGCGGTGCCGTCGGTGACGTGGGCGAGCAGGTTCTCCAGGAGGTCGGTGCGGCCGTACACGATCTCCTCGGGGCCGTGTCCGGCGCGCTGGAGGAGGATCCGGTCCTCGCGGTACCAGAAGGTGATCCGGCCGCGGGTGCCGTGGACGACGACGTACGGTTCGCCGGTCCTCTCGGCGCAGAGCGTCGCCGCCACGGTCACCGGGAAGCCGGCGGCGGTGGTGACGCGGACGGCGGAGGTGTCGTCGGACTCGATGGCGTGGGCGTGGAACAGCTCGGTCTCGATGCCGGTCACGTCCTCGGCGCGGGTGGTCCCGGCGAGGGCGAGGGCGGTGGCGACGGCGTGGGCGAGCGGGTTGGTGAGCGCGCCGTCGACGACGTCGAGGCCGTCGAGGCGGCGTCGGCCGGCCCAGGGCGCGCGCCGGAAGTACGCCTCGTCGCGCACCCAGGCGCCGGCGGCGCCGACGCCCCGGACCTCGCCGATGGCACCGTCCGCGACGAGCTCCCGGACGGCGGGGACGGCGTGCGAGCCGAGCGACTGGAAGCCGATCTGGCAGGCGGCGCCGGCCGCCGCGACCCCGTCGGCCATCCGGCGGAACTCGGCGTAGGACGGGGCGGGCGGCTTCTCCAGGAGGATGTCGGCGCCGTGCCGGGCGGCCGCGAGGGTCATGTCGGTGTGCGTCTGGATCGGGGTGCTGAGCACCGCGAGCTTCGCGCCGGTGGTGGCGAGGAGCGCCTCGAAGTCGTCGGACTGGGCGGGGTCGCCGAGCCCGTCGAGCTCGGCGGCGTCGAGCGGGCGGAGCTCGCACACGCCGGCCAGGCGGACCAGGCCGAGCCGTTCGAGCCGGTGGATGTTGAGGAGGTGGCTGCGGCCGTGGCCGCGGGCGCCCGCGAGGACGACGGGCAGCGGTTCGGTTCCGTTCACGGGGCTCATCCCTTCACCGCCCCGGCGCTGAAACCGGTGACGAGCCACTTCTGGATGAAGGCGAAGACGATCACGACGGGGAGGGCGGCGATGACGCCGCCGGCGGCGAGCGCGCCGAGGTCGACGCTGTCGGCGCCCATGAGGGTGTTGAGGCCGACCGGGATGGTCTGCTTGCTCTGGCTGCTGAGGAACATCAGGGCGAAGAGGAAGTGGTTCCAGGCGTGCACGAAGGCGAAGGAGCCGACCGCGACCAGACCGGGCCGCAGCAGCGGCAGCACCACGATGAGGAAGGCGCGGAAGCGGTTGCAGCCGTCGACCCAGGCGGCCTCCTCCAGGGAGGGCGGCACGTTCCTGATGAAGCCGCTGATGAGGATCATCGACAGCGGCAGCTGGAAGACCGTCTCGGCGAGGATGACGCTGCCGATCGAGTTGATCATCCTCAGCTCGGCGAAGATCTGGAAGAGCGGCACGAGGAGCAGGGCGCCCGGCACGAACTGGGAGCAGAGCAGGGCCAGCATGAAGCCCTTCTTGAGCCGGAAGTCGAAGCGGGCGAGGGCGTATCCGCCGGCCAGCGCGACCACCGTGGTGGTGATGAGCACCGCGACGCCGATGAGCAGGCTGTTCTGGAAGAAGACCCCGAAGCTGCGCTCGGTCCACACCTTCTCGAAGTGCGCGGTCGTCATCGGCCAGGGCAGCAGCGAGGTCGACCCGGCCGGGCGGACGGCGAAGAGGAAGATCCAGTAGAAGGGGACCAGGGTGAAGACGAGGTAGATGCCGAGCGGCAGGTAGATCTGCCAGCGGGGGACCTCGTCCCAGGCCCGGTTCCGCTTGCGGGCGGTGGCGGGCGGGGTGCCCTCCGGCGGGTCCGCGGGGGGCGCGGCCCGGCCGGCGGGGGCGGTGCGGGTGCGGGTGGCAGCGGCGGTCACTTGCTGTCGCCTCCGAACTTGCTCAGGCGCAGATAGACGATCGAGCAGAAGAGAAGGATCACGAACGCCACCGTGGTGAGGGCGGAGGCGTAACCGAAGTTGTGGGCGTCGACGCTGGTCTCGGCGACGTACAGCGGCAGCGTCGTGGTGACGCCCGCGGGGCCGCCGCCGGTCAGGGTGTAGAGCAGGTCGACGTTGTTGAACTCCCACACCGCGCGCAGCAGCGTGGAGAGCACGATCGCGTCCCGGATGTGCGGGAGCGTGATGTGGAAGAACTGCCGCAGCCGGCCCGCCCCGTCGACCTCGGCGGCCTCGTACAGGTCCTTCGGCACCGACTGGAGGTCGGCGAGGATGAGGATGGCGAAGAAGGGCACGCCGCGCCAGAGGTCGGCGACGATCGCCGCGGGGAAGACGGTGGCGGTGTCGGAGAGCAGGGAGGTGCCGTACTCGCCGATCCCGAGGTCCGCCAGATAACGGGTGATACCGGTCTGGGAGTTGTAGAGCAGCACCCAGATCGCGGAGGTCAGCACGCCCGAGACGGCCCACGGGGAGAAGACCAGGGCCCGGCCCAGGGCGCGGCCGACGAAGGTCTGGTTGACGATGAGGGCGAGCGCCAGGCCGAAGAGCAGCTGGAGCGTCACCTCCACCACGACCCATTTGAGGCTGAAGGTCAGCGTGCCCCAGAAGTGCGGGTCCTCGGTGAAGATCTTCGTGAAGTTGTCGAAGCCGGCGAAGCCGTTCCGCCAGGGCTTGGTCGGGTTGTAGTGCTGGAGGCTGTAGTAGAAGACGCTCAGCACGGGGTAGGCGATGAAGCCCAGCATCAGCAGGCCGGCGGGGGCTATCAGCAGATACGGCAGCCGGCGGGGGGTCGCTCCCGTGCGGCGGCGCCCCCGTGCCGTGGTGGCTCGGGGCGGTTTGGTCACAGCTGTGGCCATGACGGCGGCTCCGTTCTCGGGCGGGCGGTGCGGGGTCCGCGCGCGCTCCACCTGCGGTGAAGCGCTTCGCGAACGTCGTTCGATATACCGAACAAGGGGGGCGGTGGTCAGGTGGGGCCGGGCGGGGGTCAGCCCGCGTACGGATCGGGGGTCGTCCCCGGCCGGGCCAGGAACTCGAAGTCGCAGCCGGTGTCGGCCTGGGAGATCTGCTCCATGTACAGCGCGCCGTAGCCGCGCTCGTACCGGGCCGGCGGCGGGGTCCACGCGGCCCCGCGGCGCTCCAGCTCCTCGTCCGTGACGTGCAGGTGGAGGGAGCGGGCCGCGACGTCGAGGGTGATCGTATCTCCCGTGCGGACCAGGGCAAGAGGCCCGCCGACATGCGATTCCGGCGCCACGTGCAGCACGCAGGCCCCGTAGCTCGTCCCGCTCATCCGGGCGTCCGAGATCCGGACCATGTCCCGCACCCCCTGCTCCAGCAGGTACGTGGGGATCGGCAGCATCCCGTACTCCGGCATGCCGGGACCGCCCTTGGGGCCCGCGCCGCGCAGCACGAGGACGTGGTCGGCGGTGATGCCGAGCGCCGGGTCGTCGATCGTCCGCTGCATCGTCCGGTAGTCGTCGAAGACGACCGCCGGGCCGGTGTGCTTGAGGAACCGCTGCTCCATGGCGACGTGCTTGACGACCGCCCCGTCCGGGCAGAGGTTGCCCCGCAGCACCGCGAGGCCGCCCTCGGGCGCCAGCGGCCGGTGCCGCTCCCGGATCACCTCGTCGTCGTGGACGAGGGCCCCGTCGAGCTGCTCGCGCAGGGTGGTGTGCGAGACCGTCGGCCGGTCCAGGTGGAGCACGTCGGCGATCCGCGACAGGAAGCCCGGCATCCCGCCGGCGAAGTGGAAGTCCTCCATGAGGTACGCCCCGCCGGGCCGCAGGTTCGCCAGCACCGGCACCGTCCGCGCGATCCGGTCGAAGTCGTCCAGCGTCAGCTTCACCCCCGACCGCCCGGCCATCGCGATCAGGTGGATCACCGCGTTGGTGGAGCCGCCGAGCGCCAGGACGGCGGCGACCGCGTCCTCGTACGCCTCCCGGGTCAGCAGCCGCGAGAGCCTGAGGTCCCGGCGGACCAGCTCCACGATCCGCAGCCCCGACGCGGCGGCCATCCGGTCGTGCCCCGAGTCCACCGCCGGCACCGAGGAGGCTCCCGGCACGGTCACGCCCAGGGTCTCCGCCGCCGCCGTCAGCGTCGACGCCGTCCCCATCGTCATGCAGTGACCGGGGGAGCGGGCCAGCCCGTTCTCCAGCTCGGCCATCTCGCAGTCGCCGATGGTGCCGGCCCGCCGCTCGTCCCAGTACTTCCACATGTCCGTGCCGGAGCCGAGGGTCTCCCCGCGCCAGTGCCCCGGCAGCATCGGCCCGGCCGGCACGAAGACCGTCGGCAGGTCCACCGAGGCCGCGCCCATCAGCAGCGCCGGCGTCGTCTTGTCGCAGCCGCCCATCAGCACCGCCCCGTCCACCGGGTACGAGCGCAGCAGCTCCTCCGTCTCCATGGCGAGGAGGTTGCGGTAGAGCATGGGCGTCGGCTTCTGGAAGGTCTCCGACAGCGTGGACACCGGGAACTCGAGCGGGAAGCCGCCCGCCTGCCACACCCCGCGCTTCACGGCCTGCGCCCGGTCGCGCAGGTGCACATGGCAGGGGTTGATGTCCGACCAGGTGTTGAGGACCGCGATCACCGGCTTGCCCAGGTGCTCCTCCGGCAGGTAGCCGAGCTGGCGGGTCCTGGCCCGGTGGCTGAACGACCGCAGCCCGTCGGTGCCGTACCACTGGTGGCTGCGCAGCTCCTCCGGCCGCACCTCGCGCTCCCCGCTCATACGGGCCACCCGCCGGCGATCGCCGCGACCTCGGCCCGCTCGGCCTCCGGGAGTTCCCGGCTCGGCGGCCGGATGTCCCGGCGGCAGAGCCCGAGCGAGGCCAGCGCCTCCTTCACCACCGTCACGTTGTCCGCGCTGCCGTTGGCGGCGCGCAGTTCCTCGAAGCGGCGGATCCGCTCCCACACCTTCATCGCGGTCCCGTAGTCGCCCGCCCGCAGCGCCTCCAGCATCTCCAGGGAGAGCGCGGGGGCCACGTTCACCAGACCGGACGTGAACCCGGTGGCACCGGCGGAGAAGTAGGAGGGGGCGTACGGCTCCGCGAGACCGGCCACCCACACGAACCGGTCGAGCCCCGCGTCCCGGGCGAAGCCGGCGAACCGCGACGCGTCCGGCACCGCGTACTTGACGCCCACCACGTTCGGGCAGTCCGCGCCGAGCTCGGCGAGCCGCTCCCCGCTCAGCAGCGGGTTGCGGATGTAGGGGACGACGCCGAGCTCCGGCACCGCCTCGGCGATGGCCCGGTGGTAGTCGACCCAGCCGCTCTCGGAGACGTACGGGTGCACCGGCTGGTGGACCATCACCATGTGCGCCCCGCAGTCCCGGGCGTGCCGGGCCGCCTCGACGGCGGTCGGCAGGTCGTGGCCGACGCCGACCAGGAGGGTGGCGCGGTCGCCCGCCTCCGCGACCGTCGCCTCGGTGACCGAGCGGCGCTCCTCGGGGGTGAGGGCGTAGAACTCGCCCGTGTTGCCGTTGGGGGTCAGGGTGCGCACCCCGCCGTCGAGCAGCCGGCGCAGCAGCGCGCGGTGGGCGGCGGAGTCCACCCGGCCGTCCTCGGCGAACGGCGTGACCGGGATGGCCACGACGTCGGCGAGGGCGGCCCGAAGGGTCTCGAAAGTCATCGTCACTCGCTGTTCTGGGGGGAGGAGCCCGTGGCGGGCTCCGACGGGTTCACGGGGAAGGCGCGCTCCACGAACGAGGCGATGTGGGCGTGCACCGCGCGGCGCGCCCCGTCGGCGTCGCCCGCGGCGGCGAGCCGCAGGATCTCGTCGTGTTCGGCCGCCTCCCGGTCCCAGGAGGGGATGGCGGCCCAGGCGACCGTGGAGACCAGCGCGGCCTGGTCGCGCACCTCGTCGAGCATCCGCCCGAGCAGCGGGTTGCCGCAGGGGAGGTAGAGCGCGCGGTGGAAGGCCCGGTTGGCGAGGGACCGTTCGGCCGGGTCCTCGGCCTCGGCGGCCAGGGCGAGCGCCTCGTGGGCCGCGTCGAGCGAGGCTCCCGAGGCGACCGTCCGGCGGACGGCCTCCGGCTCCAGGAGCAGCCGGACGTCGTACACGGCCCTGGCCATGTCCGCGTCCACCATCCGCACGGTGACGCCCTTGTACTGGTTCATCACCACGAGGCCGCTGCCCGCGAGGGTCTTCAGCGCCTCGCGCACCGGGGTCTTGGACACCCCGAAGCGCGCGGCGAGTTCGGCTTCCACGAGGGCCTGCCCGGGTCTGAGGCCCCCGGTGAGGATGTCGTGCTTGATCGCCTCCAGGACGTACTGGGTCCGGGAGGGGATGGGGCTGGGGGCATAGGGCATGGAGCACTCTCAGATCTCATGTATCGCGTCTCATATATGACGTACGAAGTGCAACGGGCATGAAGCTAAGGCGGCGCCGATGTTTCGTCAATGCTTCGCGCAGGGTTGATAGAAAGCGTTTTCCATCCCTCGCCTCCCGGAGGCCCGGGAGAGATCGCCCCGACGCCGTCCGGGGATCGCCCCGAAGCTGTTCCCCGGTTTTGTTTTCTGGGGTAACTATTGGGGGCGCGACCCCTCCCGCCCCCCGCGGCCCTCCCACCCCGCGCGGCCCCCTCCCCACCCCACCCCACCCCAAGGACCCGCATGAAGTTCACCGACGGCTTCTGGCTGATGCGCGAGGGCGTGCACGCCTCGTACGCGACCGAAGTCCGCGACCTGCGCGTGGCCCCCGGCCGCCTCACCGCGCACGCCTCCGTCAAGCGGGTCCACACCCGCGGCGACACCCTGAACTCGGCGCTCCTCACGGTGGAATGCCACGCCCCCGCCGAGGGGGTCATCGGCGTCCGGATCACCCACCACGCCGGCAAGGCCCACCGGGGCCCCGACTTCGCCCTCGCCGACCCCGACCCCGACGCGGGGACGGTCCACGACGACGGCACCACCGTCGAGCTCGCCGCGGGACCCCTCCGCCTCCGCCTCGACCGCGCCCGCCCCTGGACCCTCGACTTCCTCGACGCCGACGGCCGCCCGCTCACCCGGTCCGGCCGCAAGGGCACCGCCTTCGTCACCACCCCCGACGGCGCCCACCACATGGCCGTCCAGCTGGCCCTCGGCGTCGGCGAGCAGGTCTACGGCCTCGGCGAACGCTTCACGCCCTTCGTCAAGAACGGCCAGAGCGTCGACATCTGGCAGGCCGACGGCGGCACCAGCAGCGAGCAGGCGTACAAGAACGTCCCCTTCTACCTCTCCTCGCGCGGCTACGGCGTCTTCGTCGACCACCCCGGCCGGGTCTCCTTCGAGGTCGGCTCCGAGGCCGTCGGCCAGGTCCAGTTCAGCGTCGAGGACCAGTCCCTGGAGTACTACGTCGTCGCCGGCCCCACCCCCAAGGACGTCCTGCGCCGCTACACCGCCCTCACCGGCCGCCCCGCCCTCCCCCCGCCCTGGTCCTTCGGCCTCTGGCTCACCACCTCCTTCACCACCCCCTACGACGAGGCGACCGTCACCTCCTTCGTCGACGGCATGGCCGCCCGCGACATCCCGCTCTCCGTCTTCCACTTCGACTGCTTCTGGATGCGCGAGTACCAGTGGTCCGACTTCACCTGGGACCCGGAGACCTTCCCCGACCCGGACGGCATGCTCGCCCGCCTCAAGGCCCGCGGACTGCGCGTCGGCCTCTGGATCAACCCCTACATCGCCCAGAAGTCCGCCCTCTTCGAGGAGGCCGCGGCCGCCGGACACCTGGTGAGACGGCCCGACGGCGACATCTGGCAGTGGGACCTCTGGCAGGCCGGCATGGCCCTCGTCGACTTCACCAGCCCCGACGCCCGCGCCTGGTTCCAGGAGAAGCTCCGCCCCCTCCTCGACCAGGGCGTCGACTGCTTCAAGACCGACTTCGGCGAGCGGATCCCCACCGACGTCGTCTGGCACGACGGCTCCGACCCCGAGCGCATGCACAACCACTACACGCACCTCTACAACCGCACCGTCTTCGAGCTCCTGGAGAAGGAACGCGGCCCCGGCGAGGCCGTCCTCTTCGCCCGCTCCGCGACCGCCGGCGGCCAGCAGTTCCCCGTCCACTGGGGCGGCGACTGCTGGGCCTCCTTCGAGGCCATGGCCGAGTCCCTGCGTGGCGGCCTCTCCCTCTCCCTCAGCGGCTTCGGCTTCTGGAGCCACGACATCGGCGGCTTCGAGGGCACCCCCGAACCGGAGGTCTTCACCCGCTGGCTCGCCTTCGGCCTGCTCTCCTCCCACAGCCGCCTGCACGGCAGCGACTCCTACCGCGTCCCGTGGGAGTTCGGCGAGGAGGCGGTGGCGGTGGCCCGCCGCTTCACCCGCCTCAAGCACCGCCTCATGCCCTACCTGTACGCGGCCGCCACCGAGGCCCACGCCACCGGCGTCCCCGTCATGCGCCCCATGCTCCTCGAATTCCCCGACGACCCGACGAGCCGCACCCTGGACCGCCAGTACATGCTCGGCCCCGACCTCCTGGTCGCCCCCGTGATGACCCCCGGCGGCGAGGTCGAGGTGTACGTCCCCGAGGGCACCTGGACCCACCTCCTCACCGGCGACACCGTCACCGGCCCCTGCTGGCGCCGCGAGACCCACGGCCTCGACAGCCTCCCCCTGTACGTCCGCCCCGGCGCCGTCCTGCCCCTGGCCGCCCCCTCCGACCGCCCGGACGCCGACTGGCCCGACGGCCTCACCCTCCTCGTCGCCCCCGGCGCACCCGCCGGCACCACGACCACCGTCACGGTCCCGGACCACCGGGGCGCCCCGGCGGCCGTCTACACCGTGACGCACGACGGGGCGGCCCCGACGGCCACGGCCACCGGGACCGATCTGCCGTACGAGGTGAGCCCCCTGACCCCCGGAGCCGCAGAGGACGGAACCTGACCTGATCGGGCCCTAGCGTGGCCGCATGAACGAGCACGCCACCACCCCCGTCCAGGCCGTCCCCGAGGGCTACACCACCGTCACCCCCTGGATCATCGGCTCCGACACCGCCGGCCTCATCGACTACCTGGAGCGCGCCTTCGGCGCCGAGGACCTGGGCCGCTTCGTCCTGGAGGACGGCACGATCGGCCACGCCGAGCTGCGGATCGGCGACGGCCGCGTCATGGCCTTCGACAGCCCGCCCGGCTGGGGACCCACCCCCGCGTTCGTCCGCCTGTACGTGGCCGACGCGAGGGCCGTCCACCGGCGGGCGGTCGAGGCCGGCGGCACCTCCGTCACCGAGGTCACCCACCTCTTCTTCGGCGACCTGGTCGGCCGCGTCCGCGACCCCTACGGCAACCTCTGGTGGATCCAGACGCACATCGAGGACGTCGACGAGGAGGAGGCCGAGCGGCGCCTCGCCGACCCCGTCTTCACGAAGGCGATGGAGTACGTCCAGGGCGCGCTGCGCTGACGTACCCGCCCGCACCCGGCCGTCCGGTCCCGCCGAAGTGGCCGAGCCCGCCGAGGAGCACGCGCGACCGGGCGCGGGTGAGCGGTCCGGACCGGCCTCGGGCCGGACCGCTCACCGTCGTTCGCCGGACCGTTCGGCCCGTCGGACGGAGCCGACGCGTTCCCGGGTGCCGGGCGAGCCGGCCCGGGCGAAGTCCGCGGCCATGGTCGTCGGCGTAGCCGTGACCGCGAAGTCCGCGGCCACGGTGCTTGACCTGAACCTTGGTTGATGTCGGAGAGTCGTCTCATCGAACGGCGAGACGAGGAGAAGGCGATGACACAGCCCACGATCCTGGTGACCGGCGCGACCGGAAAGGTCGGCGGCGCGGTGGTGGCCCGACTGCACGCGGCGGGCGTGCCCGTGAGGGCGCTGGTGCGGGGAGAGGCCGACTTCCCGGACGGAGTGCGGGCGGTACGCGGCGACCTCGGCGATCCCGCCTCGCTGGGCCCGGCCCTCGAAGGCGTCGACGCGGTCTTCCTGGTGTGGCCGTTCCTGAGCGCCGACGGCGCGCCGGAGGTGATCGAAGCGATCGGGAAGCACGCCCGGCGGGTGGTGTACCTGTCGTCCGCCGGGGTCGGGAGCCAGGAGGAGGGGCCCGGCGAGGCGATCACCCTGTTCCACACGGAGCTGGAGCGGCTGGTCGAGGCGTCGGGCCTGGAGTGGACGGCGCTGCGGCCCACCGGCTTCGCGGGCAACACGCTGGGCTGGGCGGAGCAGATCCGAGCCACCGGCGCCGTACGGGCTCCGCTGGCCGGCCTGGCCCGCCCGCTCATCCACGAGGCGGACACGGCCGCGGTCGCCGTCCGGGCGCTGACGACCGACGCCCTGCTCGGCGCCCGCCCCCTGCTCACCGGTCCCGAACTGGTCACCCAGGAACGGCAGGTGGCCCTGATCGGCGAGGCGATCGGGCGCCCCGTGCGGTTCGATGAGGTCACGCTGGACGAGGCCGTCGAGCAGATGAAGGCCGAGGGCTACCCGGCGGACCTGGTGGAGGCCATCCTGCCGGCCCAGGCGAGGATGATCGACGCTCCCGAGCCGGTCAACGACGAAGTGGAGCGCATCACGGGCACCCCCGCCCGGTCCTTCCGGCAGTGGGCCCTGGACCACGCGGCGGACTTCCGCTGAGAGGCGCGATCGCCGGCCACGTCCGGGCGGTCCGGGACCCGGTGTCACGGAGACTCCGGGGCCCTGCCCGGCGGTAGGCGGTCCTCCGGCGGCCTCGACTTCGGTTCGGTGTGGGGGTGGTTGCGCATCTCCACCCGGAAGTCCGCCGCCCGGGAGTAGTCGTGCCTGAGGAGGGAGCTCCGCTCCCACACGGCCGCGAGCTCGCACGTCGCGCAGCCCGGAGTCGGCACGGCCGGTGGCACGGGGTGCTCGGGGAGCACCACGGGGGGTTCGGGGTACGTCCGGCGGGCCTGCGTCGCCGCCGCCGGGACGGGGGTCGTGAGGACGCGGATCAGCGCGCGCTCGTCGTCCGTCGGCCGGCGCAGCGCCGCCGGTGCGGCCGTCCAGGCGGTGCCGCCGCCGGGCTGTTGCAGGTGGACCAACTCGCCGTCCCAGGCGGTCACCTTCCCGAGGCGGGGCCTTCCCTCGGGTGTGTCTGCCGCCATGTACGTCCCCGGGTCGGGGGCGGGGGTGGGGTGGTCGCCGTCGGGCATGGGGGTTCCTCTCTGTAGCGGATTCACTACCAGGAGGCACCAGCGTGACCTACAGTCGGTAGTCCTTCAACGTGCGAATACAGGAGGGAGAGTTGTGGTCAATCGCAAAGAGCTGGAGCCGGACAGCGGTCCCCTGGCCGCGTACGGGGCGCGTGTGCGCAGGTTGCGCGAGGATCGGGGCTGGACGCAGGAGGATCTGGCAGAGCGGACCAGGTACTCCAGTAAGCACATCTCCGCTGTCGAAACTGGTAACCGACCCTCAACTCTCAAGTTTTCGGGAGCGCTCGACGAGGCGTTCGGGCTGACGGGAGCGGACCAGTCGTTCGATCGCGAGTGTCAGCAGCTGCGGCACGGGGTGCTCATGGAGGGCTTCCCGGAGTACGTCTATCAGGAGCGCAAGGCGGTGGAGATCCGCCTGTTCGAGATCGGGATCATTCCGGGACTCCTCCAAACGCCCGAGTATGCACGGGCCGTGGCAGCCGGCTCGGTCGCGCGCGGGGCCACTACGGCCAAGCCCGCCGCGGAGCGCGTGAGGGTTCTGGCTGAGCGCCAGCAGATCCTGGAACGAGAACAACCGCCGATGCTCTTCGTCGTGATGGACGAGAGTTGCATGCGTCACTTGGTGGGCGGTCCCGAAGTCATGGCCGCACAGCTCGACCGGCTCGTGGAGTTGGCGGCGCGCCCGTACGTGGTTCTCCAGGTGGCGCCGTTCGCCATAGGAGAAAGAAGGTCGTTCAACCGGCCTGTGACCCTCGCGACCCTGCCGGACCGCTCCGTTCTCCTCTACGTAGAGTCGCAATCCCAAGGTCACTTGGAGCGGGAGAGCGGAACCGTGGCGTCCATGCTCACGGGCTACCATCAGCTCGCGGTGGAGTCGCTCTCGCAGACGGACACTGTGGCCATGATCCAGGAAGCGCGAAAGGGCATGTTGTGACGACCGAGTCCCCCCTCTGGTTCAAGTCCTCCTACAGTGCCGACGGTGGTCAGTGCGTGGAAGTCGCCCACAACCTCGTCCCCGCCCTCGGCGTCGTCCCCGTCCGCGACTCGAAGGTCCCCGCCGGCCCCGCCCTCGCCGTCTCCGCCACCGCCTTCGCGACCTTCATCGACTCCGTCAAGCAGTGACCGACGCCAAGCCGCCGCGCGACAGCGCCCAGCGCGTCAGGGACGTACGAGGCCGCCTCGCGCGGGAGACGGACCTCTGGGTCGCCTCCGCCGGGCCCGACGGGCTGCCGTACCTCGTGCCGCTCTCCTTCCTCTGGGACGGGGACGACGTCTGGCTCGTCACGCGGCTCTCCAACCCGACCGGGCGGAACCTCGCCGGTAACGGCCGGACGCGGCTCGCGCTCGGCGACACCCGGGACGTCGTCCTGGTCGACGGCGAGGTCACGGCGTACACCCACGACGAGGTCCCGCCGGAGGCGGCCGAGGCGTTCCGCGCGAAGACCGGCTGGGACGCCCGCCGTGCCGGGCCCGCCTACCGCTGGTTCCGGGTCCGGCCGACCGACGTCCAGGCGTGGCACGAGGAGCCGGAGTTGGCGGGGCGGCAGTTGATGACGGGGGGCGTCTGGGGCGCGGGATGACCTTCGGAGCCGTACGGAAAAGGAAGTGCGGCCCCGGCGGGCACGGCGTTAGGGTGCCCCTCATGTCCAGCCCCGAGGCATCCAGAACCGGGGGCTTTCGGTCACGCCGTCAGCCCCTGAGCCTCCGTACCCCCTGACCCGGCGCCGACCGGCGATCCGACGTGCGCGGCACGTCGTGAGGGGCGGGGCCGGAGGCCGGCGGTGGTGACGAGACGACGTCCACCGTTCTCGCCTCACCTCGGAGCCCTCCGTGCCCCAGCCTCCTCGGCACCCCTTGCCTTCTCGGCGCCCTCAGCCTCGTCGGAGCCCTCAGGCTCCTCGGAACCCCCTGCCCCTCTACCTGCTCGCCCTGGCCGTGTTCGCCATGGGCACCTCGGAGTTCATGCTCGCCGGTCTGCTGCCGGAGCTCGCCCGTGACCTGGGGGTGAGCCTCGGTGCCGCCGGGGCGCTCACCTCCGCCTTCGCGGTCGGCATGGTGATCGGCGCGCCGCTCATGGCCGTCCTCGCCCGGCGGTGGTCCGGGCGGGCGGGGCTGTCCGTCTTCGTGCTGGTGTTCCTCGCCGCGCACGTCGTCTCCGCCGTGACCGGCAGCTTCTCCGTCCTGCTCCTGAGCCGGGTCGCCGCCGCCCTCGCCAACGCGGGGTTCCTCGCGCTTGCCCTCACCACCGCCACCGCCATGGTCCCCGCGGACCGCGGGGCCCGCGCGCTCGCCGTGCTCCTCGGCGGGACGACCGTCGCCACCGTCGTCGGGGTGCCGGGCGGTGCCCTGCTCGGGGCCGTCGCCGGGTGGCGGGCCGCGTTCTGGGCGGTCGCCGTGCTCTGCGTGCCCGCCGCGCTCGGGATCCTGCGGGGCGTGCCCGGCGGCCGGGCCGAACGGGTCCCGCTGCGGGCCGAGTTCAGGGTGCTGCGCGCACCCGGGCTCGTGCGGGTCATGGTCCTCGCCGCACTCGTGAACGCCGCCACCTTCGGCGCCCTCACCTTCCTCGCCCCGGTCGTCACCGGACCGGCCGGGCTCTCCGGGCCCTGGGTCCCGGTGGCGCTCGTGCTGTTCGGCGCGGGCTCCTTCGCGGGGGTCACGGTGGCGGGGCGGTTCGCCGACCGGCACGGTGACCGGCTGCTCGCCGTCGGAGGGCCGGTGCTGCTGACCGGGTGGGCCGCGCTCGCCGTCCTGGCGGACCGGCCGGCGGCTCTCCTCGGTCTGCTCCTCGTCCAGGGCGCCCTGTCCTTCGCCCTCGGCGGGACGCTCGTCGCCCGGATCCTGCGCGAGGCGGCCGGTGCGCCCGCGCTCGGCGGGGCCTACGCCACGGCCGCGCTCAACGCGGGGGCCGTGGCGGGGCCGCTGTCGGCGGTGCTGGTGCTGGGACGGCCCACCGGTCCGTTCCTGCTGAGCGCGGGGCTCGTCGCCGTCGCGCTGGCGTTCGCCGCCGTCAGCGGTAGTCCTCCGGGTGGCCCTGCATCCAGGTGTTGACGAAGTCGCGAGTGCCGATGAGCTCCTTCCGGTGCTTCTTCAGGTTCGGGGAGGAGGCGTCCCCGGCCAGCGTCTCGTTCAGCTCCGCCATCCGCGCGATCGGCTCCGGGAAGTGGCCCGGGCCCTTCGGGTCGGCCTTCATCGCCATGTCCAGCTCCTGGAGCTCCCTGTGGACGCGGCCGAGGAAGTGCGTACAGTCCGTCTCGCAGGAGTCGTGGTACGTCGCCTGGAGGGTCGCGAAGGCGTCGCGGACCTTCTCGCCGGGGACGGGTGCGTACGGGTCGGCCGACGGGGGCGCGGCGGGCGTGGAGTCGTCGGGCAAGGCGTCGGGGCGCTCGGGCGCGGCCGTGGGCTCGGCGGCCTCCGTCGCCTCCGGTGCCGCCGCCCTGGCCGTCGTCGTCACGGACGGCGCGGGAAGGGCGTCCGACGCCGGATCGCGCTCCGGGGTCGTGGCGCAGGAGACGGCGAGCGCGGCGAGCGCCGCCGCGAGCAGAGCGGTGCGGCGCACGAGTGTGGTGCTGGTCAAGGTCCCCCCTGGACGTCGGTCCGACCGACCCTATCCCGGGCATGACGGAGGCCCGGCACCGGAAGGTTCCGGTGCCGGGCCCCGGGGAGCGCCCGCCGGGCCCGGAGGAAGGCCGGCGGGGCGCTCCCCTCCGTCGCGCCGCCCCGGTCCCTCAGCCGGAGAAGGCGACGTGCGCGAGGCGCAGCGGACCGCGCAGCTCGACGCGGAGGTCCGTCACGTCGCGGACGTGGCAGGGGACCCCCACGGTGGTGTAGGCGTACCGGTCGCCGGTGGGCGGCAGCGTGAGGCGGGCCAGTTCGGTGGTTCCCGTACCGGTGGAGAGGACCAGCTCGCCCTCGCCGGCGGCCGTCACCGCCAGCTCGGTGACGCCGTCGCCGAAGTCGCAGGCGCGGAAGAGGAGGGTGCCGGGGGAACCGGCCTCCGCCGTCGTCACCGCGTCGCCGGAGGCGCGGGTGCGGTCGACGATCACCGTGCCGGTCTGCTCGTCGTAGTCGGCGGCCTCCAGACCCGCCTCCAGGACCGGGCGCGGGCCCGGCGCCTCGCCTGCCAGTTCCACCCGGACGGTCCGGCGGAGGTCGGCCGAGGAGGGGCCGGCCAGGAACTCGTACGCCCCCGGGTCCAGCATCCACCGGCCGTGCGCCACGTCCCAGTACGCGAGGGCCGACAGCGGCACCGTGAAGTCGAGCGTCGCGGTGGCGCCGGGCGTCAGGTGGACGCGCCGGTGGGCGACGAGGGCGCGGTGCGGGCGCGGTACGCACGGGGCGACGGGCCGGGCGTACACCTGGACGACCTCGTCCGAGGCGACGGTGCCCGTGTTGGTGACGGCGCAGGAGACGCGCACCTCCTCCGCGTCCGGGGCCGCCGTCAGCTTCCGGTAGCCGAAGCTCGTGTAGGTCAGGCCGTGGCCGAAGGGGAAGAGCGGCGTGCCGTCGAAGTAGAGGTAGGTCTGACGGCCGCCGATCACGTCGTAGTCGAGGAGGTCCGGCAGGTCGGCGTCGGAGGCGTACCAGGTCTGCGGCAGGCGCCCGGCGGGGGAGACGTCCCCGGCGAGGACGCGCGCGAGCGCGGTGCCGGCGGCCTGGCCGCCGTGCGCGGTCCACAGGACCGCCGGGAGCGTGGCGGCCGCGTCGGGGACCGCGTACGGGTAGGAGGAGACGAGGACGAGGGCCGTGCGCGGGTTGGCGGCGTGCGCGGCCCGCCACAGGCGGTCCTGGTGGGGCGGGAGCGCGAGGGTCGTGCGGTCCTCGGTCTCGCGGCCGTTGACGTGCGGGTCGTTCCCGGCGACGACGATCACCGTCCCGGCCCCGGCGGCCGCCCGGGCGACGGCGTCCTCGCCGCGCTCGACGGTCTCCACGGTGAGGACTTCGGCCGTTTCGCGATCGGCGGCAACCTTCACGCCGTCGGCGGCGACAGAGACGTAGCCACCCGTCCCGAGGTGCCGAAGGAGGAGCCCGTCTTGTCCGCTGCCGTGGGTCTCGAACCGGAACGTCTCCTGGACGACCCAGCCGCCCGGCTCGTCCGCGGAGGCGCGCAGCAGGCCGTCCTCGGCCACCGACAGGTAGCGGCCGCCGGGGGCGCGCAGGGTCAGCACCCCGTCGCCCCAGTCGATCAGGTCGAGGACCGAGCCCTCGGCGCCGGGGTCGGCCTCGGCGGTCAGCGGCGGCAGGTCGGTGCGGCCGGCGAGCAGCGCGGGGTCGAGCGCGATCTCCGCGTCCCGTCCGGACTCCTCGTCCGGGGTCTCGGGGACGCGCAGCGCGCGCCCGTCGGCGGTCCGCAGCCGGATCCGGTCGACGCCCTCGGCGAAGTCCACCCGGTCCGCGCCGAACCGCTCCCGGACGCCGTCCAGCGGGGAGGAGCGGTGCGGCAGCGTGCCGCTGTACCAGTCGAGCTTGACGGCGTCGGCGAGGAGCCCGACGACCGCGATCCGTCCGGTGTGGCCGGGGTCCAGCGGCAGCAGTGGAGCGCCGCCGTCCACCGGTTCGTTGCGCAGGAGGACGAGCGCCGCCTCCGCCGCCTCGCGGGCCAGCTCGCGGTGGCCGGCGGTGTCGTACGCGGACTCCTCGGCGGACGCGGACTCCGGCGCGTACGGGTCGAGTCCGGGGTCGAACTCGCCGAGCAGCAGCCGCACGGTGAGCTGTCTGCGCACCGCCCGGTCCACGTCCTCCTGGTCGATCAGGCCCCGCTCCATGGCCCGTTCCAGCCGGCCCAGGACGACCGTGCTGTCGGTGCCGTGGTCGGTGAAGGAGTCGACTCCGGCGCGCAGGGCCGCCGCGACCGCCTCCTCGTGGGTGGCGAAGTACGCCTGGGAGTCGCCGAGGTTGCTCGGCGCCCCCGCGTCGGAGCAGACCAGCAGCTCCTGCTCCGTCCAGGAGCGCAGCTCCGACTCCAGGTACGGGGAGAGGTGGTTGGGGCGGCCGTTGACCAGGTTGTACGCGGGCATGACGCCGGCCACCGTGCCCGCCTCGACGGCGCCGCGGAAGGCCCGGAGGTCGTACTCGTGGAGCACGCGCGGGCGGACGGAGGCCGAGGAGGTGTCCCGGGCCGTCTCGTTGTTGTGCGCGAGCCAGTGCTTGAGGACCGGCGCGGTGCGCCAGTACGTGGGGTGGTCGCCGCGCAGGCCGCGGGTGTAGGCGACGGCGATGGCCGAGGTCAGGGCCGGGTCCTCGGAGTAGCCCTCCTCGCCGCGGCCCCACAGCGGGTTGCGCAGCAGGTTCACGGTGGGGGCCCAGACGTTGAGGCCGACCCGCTCGTCCTTGGCGCGCATCACCCGCGCCTCGCGGGAGACGGCCTCGCCCACCCGGCGGACCAGCTCGGGGTGCCAGCTCGCGCCGAGGCCGACGGCCTGCGGGAAGACGGTGGCCGGGCCCATCCAGGCGACGCCGTGCAGCGCCTCCTGGCCGGTGCGGAAGGCGGCGAGCCCGAGGCGTTCGACGCCGGGCGTGAACTGGTGCAGGAGGGCGAGGCGTTCGGCGGGGGTGAGACGGCCGATGAGGTCGGCGACGCGTGCGTCGACGGGGAGGGCCGGGTCACGGAAGGGCGGCCGGTCTGCGGTCACGTACGAGTCCCTTGGACGGCGGTCGCCGGACGGCGGCCGGAAGTTTCGAAGCGCTTCGATGCTTGTTCCCTCCGGGATGGGTGTCAAGGTTCCGGAGCCCTTCACTTGCCCTGTTGTCCACAGGAGTTGAAGACATCCCGGCTCCCCGGGCACCGCTTCGAGAAACTCCTGAACGACTCTTGCCGCACTAGTGGTCGTCACTTAACCTCGCAGCAACATCGAAGCGCTTCGACTCCCCCGCTTCGCATTCCCCGCTTCTCGCTCCTGCTCCACCTCCACACACCGCAGCCGGCCGGCGACCCCTCGGGCGCCGTGTGTCCTGGCGCGTGCCATGAAGGGTTGACGCAATGACGCCGAACGCCGCCTCCACGGGCTCCCCGAGAACCGAGCAGAGCCGGAGGGGCTTCCTCGCCACCGGCGCCGTCGCCGCCGTCGCGGTCGCCGGTGGGGCCCCGCTGCTCACCGCCTGCGGCGGCGGCGACGACACCGGCAAGAAGGACGGCACCACCAGCGGCAAGGACGCCGCCAGGATCCTCCCCGCCTTCGTGGCCAGCAGCGTCGTCCCCGCCGACGTCCCCGCGCGCGACGGCTCCGCCGCCGGCTACACCCGCGCCATCCCCGCCGCCCAGCTCAAGGCGTCCGTACCGGAGAAGCTCGGCAAGGGCGGCGCGCTCACCGTCATGGCGCCCTTCTGGGGCACCCCGCCCGCCCCCGGCAACCCGTACTACAAGGCCATGAACGAGGCCGTCGGCGTCCAGGTCGCCTGGCAGAACCAGGACGGCAACGTCTACGACCAGAAGCTCGGCGCCGTCCTCGCCTCCAGCGACATCCCCGACATCGTCGTCGTCCCCGGCTGGAACCTCGGCGGCAAGATCCCGAGCGCGATCAACGCCAAGTTCGAGGACCTCGGCCCGTACCTCTCCGGCGACAAGGTCAAGGCCTACCCCAACCTCGCCGCCGTCCCCACCGACGCCTGGCAGCGCGGCATCTTCGGCGGCAGGCTCCGCGGCCTGCCCATGCCCGCCTCGTACGTCACCAACCTCGCGCCCTTCTACCGCAAGGACCTCTTCGACGCGAAGGGCTGGCAGCTTCCCCGGAGCGCCGACGAGTTCCTCGCCCTCGCCAAGGAGATCACCAGCGCCAAGGCCAAGGTGTGGGCCTGCGCCGACATGACCTGGACCGCCTGGAACATGTTCGGGGTCCTCAACGGCAGCGACAAGGCGCTCGGCTGGAACCTCGTCGACGGCAAGCTGGTCAACCGCATCGAGACCCCCGAGTACCTCGAAGCCCTGGAATGGACCCGCAAGCTCTTCGACGCCGGCGTCGTCCACCCCGACGAGAAGGCCCAGAACCAGGGCGACACCAGTCTCCGCTTCACCTCCGGCCAGTGCCTCGTCTACAACAACGACCTCTCCCACTGGTACGGCAAGACCGCCGAGATGGCCGCGCGGAACCCGGACTTCGCGATGGCCGCGATGGACATCCCCGGCCACGCCGGCGGCGCCCCCGAGCTGTGGGCCACCAACCCCGCCAACATCTGGTCCTTCGTCCGCAAGGGCGCCTCCAAGGCGGTGATCGAGGACGCCCTCGCCATCGCGAACTTCACCGCCGCCCCCTACGGAACCAAGGAGCGCATGCTCACCGACTACGGCGTCGAGGGCGTCCACCACACGGTCAAGGACGGCCTGCCCGTCAAGACCGACGCCGGCAACCAGGAGGTCAGCAGCTCCTGGATGTTCGTCGCCAGCCCCGCCCCCTACATCGCCCACCCCGACATGCCGGAGATCACCAAGGCGCAGGTCGAGTGGCAGCAGCGGATGGGCGCCCTCACCCGGAAGTCCTCCTTCTACGGCCTCACCGTCGCCGAACCCGCACAGTGGACCGGCCTGATGAACGACTTCGAGCAGCTGGAGAAGGACATCGTCCGCGGCCGCAAGAAGGTCTCCGACATGCAGCAGGCCGTCTCGGAGTGGAAGTCCAAGGGCGGCGACCAGCTCCGCGACTGGTACAAGAAGCTCCTCGACACCACCGGCTCCGCGGCGAGCTGACGTGAACAAGCACGACACCACCGACCGCCGGCCGGGGATCCCCCTCGGCCGGCGGCTCCGGCGCGACCGCGCCCTCCTGCTGATGACGGTGCCCGCCCTCGCGCTCGTCCTCGTCTTCAACTACGTCCCCATCCTCGGGAACGTCGTCGCCTTCCAGGACTACGACCCCTACGTCTCCACCAACGGCGTCACCGCCATCCTGGAGTCCCCGTGGGTCGGCCTCGCCCAGTTCGACCGGGTCCTGACCGACCCGCTGTTCTGGGCCGCCGTCGAGAACACCCTGGTCTTCTTCCTCCTCCAGCTGGTGCTCTTCTTCCCCGTCCCCATCGCCCTCGCCCTGCTCGTGCACAGCGTGCTGCGGCCCCGCGTCCGGGCCTTCGTCCAGGCCGTGCTCTACCTGCCGCACTTCTTCTCCTGGGTCATCGTCATCACCGTCTTCCAGCAGATATTCGGCGGCGCCGGCGTCATCGCCCAGACCCTCCGCGAACGCGGCCACGAGGGCTTCGACCTGATGACCGACCCCGGCCTCTTCAAGTTCCTCGTCACCGCCGAGGGCATCTGGAAGGACGCCGGCTGGGGCGTCATCGTCTTCCTCGCCGCGCTCGCCGCCGTCGACCAGTCCCTTTACGAGGCCGCCGCCATGGACGGCGCCGACCGCTGGCGCCGCATGTGGCACGTCACCCTGCCCGCGCTCCGGCCCGTCGTCGCCCTCCTCCTGGTGCTCCGCGTCGGCGACGCCCTCACCGTCGGCTTCGAACAGCTGCTGCTCCAGCGGGACGCCGTCGGACCCGGCGCCGCGGAGGTCCTCGACACCTTCGTCTGGTGGACCGGCCTGCGCAGCCAGGACTTCGGCTACGCCGCCGCGGCCGGACTCATCAAGGGGATCGTCGGCCTCGTGCTCGTCCTCTCCGCGAACAAGGTCGCCCACCTCATGGGCGAGCAGGGGGTGTACCGCAAGTGACCCAGCGACTCCTCGAACGGCCCGCCCGGGCCGCCCGCGCACCCCGCCCCGCGCCGCCCACCCGGTGGGCGGCGCCCGCCCGGCCCGTCTGGGAGGAGCCACCCACCCGCGCCGGGCTCACCGCCAAGGCCACGCTCCTCGTCCTCGCCTGCCTCGCCGTCCTCTTCCCGCTCTGGATCGTCGTCATCACCAGCCTCTCCTCGAAGCAGACGATCACCGAGAGCGGCGGACTGGTCATCGTCCCCCGGGACTTCACCCTCATCGCCTACCGGGAGCTGCTCAGCGGCGGGCAGGTCACCCGCGCGGTCGCCGTCAGCCTCGGCGTCACCCTCGCCGGCACCCTCTTCTCGATGACGGTGTCCGTCCTCTGCGCGTACGGACTCTCCCGGCCCGGCTCCGTCGGGCACCGGGCCATCCTCTTCACGCTGATGGGCACCATGTTCTTCGGCGCCGGACTCATCCCCACCTACCTGCTCGTGCAGACCCTCGGCCTCACCGACACCTATCTGGCGCTGATCCTCCCCAGCGCCGTCAGCGTCTTCAACATCCTCGTGCTGCGCGCCTTCTTCATGGGCATCTCGCCCGAACTCATCGACAGCGCACGCATCGACGGCGCCGGCGACCTGCGCATCCTGTGGACGATCGTGATGCCGCTCTCCCGCGCGGTGCTCGCCGTCATCACCCTCTTCTACGCGGTCGGCTACTGGAGTGCCTGGTTCAACGCCTCCATCTACCTCAACGACCAGACGATGATGCCCCTGCAGAACGTGCTCATCCAGCTCGCCCAGAAGCAGGAGATCCCCGTCGGGCTCGGCCAGGCCGTCAAGGCCGGGAACCTCTCCGGGCTCGCCGTCCAGATGGCCGTCATGGTCCTCGCCCTGCTGCCCGTCGCCGTCCTCTCGCCCTTCGTGCAGAAGCACTTCAAGAAGGGCATGCTCACCGGCGCCGTCAAGGGATGACACCGAAGGACGGAACCGAAGGACGGAACCGAAGGACGGAACCGGAGGGCGATGCCGAGGGACGGAGCCGAAGGACGAAGCCCGGGGACCACGCCCAGGGACCACGCCCGGGGGCGGCGCCGAAGGGCGACGCCCGGGAAGACGCCACCACCACGACCGGAAGGGTCCGATGACCGGCCTCGACGACCTCACCCACCCGCCCGGCCGCCCGCCCCGCCTTCTGTACGGCGCCGACTGGAACCCGGAACAGTGGCCGGAGGAGACCTGGACGGAGGACCTGCGGCTGATGCGCCGGGCCGGCGTCACCACCGTCACCCTCGGCGTCTTCTCCTGGGCCCGGCTCGAACCCGAGCCGGGCGCCCGCGAGTTCGGCTGGCTCGACCGGCTCATGGACCTCGCCCACGCCCACGGCGTCGGCGTCGTCCTCGCCACCCCCACCGCCTCCCCGCCGCCCTGGCTCGGCCTGCGCCACCCCGAGACCCTGCCCCGGGACGAGGACGGCCGCACCGAATGGTGGGGCTCCCGCCAGCACTTCGCCCACTCCAGCGAGGCCTACCGCCGGCACGCCGCCGCCCTCACCGAGGACCTCGCCGCCCGCTACGCCGGCCACCCGGCGCTCGTCATGTGGCACATCAACAACGAGTACTGCACCTACGACTGGGGCGACGAGGCCGCCCGCACCTTCCGCACCTGGCTCCGACGCCGGTACGCCACCCTCGACGCCCTCAACACCGCCTGGGGCAGCGACTTCTGGGGCCAGCGGTACGCCGACTGGGACGAGGTCCTGCCGCCCCGCCGCGCCCACTACCTGCGCAACCCCGCCCACGTCCTCGACTTCCGGCGCTACACCTCCGACCAGCTCCTGGAGTGCTACCGCGCCGAACGCGACATCGTCCGCAAGCACACCCCGCACCTCCCGGTCACCACCAACCTGATGCCGTTCTGGTCGGGACAGGACGGCTGGGCCTGGGCCGCCGAGCAGGACCTCGTCTCCGTCGACGTCTACCCCGACCCCGCCGAGCCCCGCACCGGGGCCCACGAGAACGCGTTCCTCGCCGACCTCACCCGCGCCGAGGCCGGCGGCGGCCCCTGGATGGTGATGGAACAGGCCGCCGGAGCCGTCAACTGGCGCCCCGTCAACCGGCCCAAGCCCGAGGGGCTCAACCGCCTCTGGACCCTCCAGGCCGTCGCCAGGGGCGCCGACGGCATCCACTTCTTCCAGTGGCGCGCCTCCCGGCAGGGCGCCGAGAAGTTCCACTCCGGCATGCTCGGCCACAGCGGCGAGCACGGCCGCGTCTTCGGCGAGACCGTCCGTATCGGCGCCGACCTCGCCCGCCTCGGCCCCCGCGTCGCCGGGAGCCGCCTCCCCGCCGGCGGCGTCGCCGTCCTCCACGACTGGGACTCCTGGTGGGCCCAGCGCCACGAAGGCGCCCTCTCCTCCCACCTCGACCAGGGCGACCTCGTCCGCACCTGGCACCGCGCCCTCTGGGAGGCCGGCCTCCCCGCCACCCTCGCCCACCCGCACCACGACCTCACCGCCCACCCCCTCGTCGTCGTCCCGCACCTCTACCTCCTCGACGACACCGCGCTCGGGAACCTGGAGCGGTACGCGGCGGGCGGCGGGCGACTCGTCTGCGGCTTCTTCACCGGCGTCGCCGACCACGACGACCGGATCCGCCCCGGCGGCGTGGACGCCCGCCTCCGCGCCCTCCTCGGCATCGACCGGATCGACGAGTGGTGGCCCCTCGCCCCGGGCGAGCACACCGACTGCGGCACCTTCCGCGGCACCCTCTGGTCCGAGGAACTCGTCCCCGCCCCCGGTGCCGAGACCCTGGCCGCCTACCGGGGCGGCGAACTCGACGGCCGCCCCGCCATCCTGCGTCACGGCGGCGCCCGCTACCTCTCCACCCTCCCCGAACCCGCCGCGCTGCGCGCCCTCCTCGCCGAAGCCGCCCACGAGGCCGGTGTCCGGCCCGTCCTCGCCGGACTCCCCGACGGCGTCGAGGCCGTCCGCCGGGGCGACCTCCTCTTCCTGCTCCACCACGGCCGCGAGCCCGTCACCGTCCCCGTGCCGGGCCGCCACCGCGACCTGCTCACCGGCACCACCGTCGACGACAGCCTCACCCTCGACCGCTTCGGCGCCGCCGTACTGGAGGAGCACCCGTGACCGGACCCGTGCACGGCACCTGGGAACCCGCGCCCGCCACCCGCTGGGAGGACGCCTTCCTCACCGGGAACGGCCGGCACGGGGCCCTCGTCTACGGCGACCCCGTGGACGACCGGGTGATCGTCACCCACCACACCCTCGTCCGCCCCCACCACGCCCCCGGCGACACCGACCCGCCCCGCCTCGCCGACCGGCTCCCCGCCCTCCAGGACGCCCTGCTCTCCGGAGACCTCACCGCCGCCGAGACCTTCACCGACGGCCGCCCGCTCCGCTGGATCCAGCCCTTCCACCCGGGCTTCCTCACCCGCGTCCGCGACGAGACCCCGGTCGGGGCGGCCCCCGCCGTGCGCCGCGCGGCCGACTTCACCACCGGCGTCGTCACCGCCACCGCCGGGAACCGCGTCAGCCGGGTCTTCGCCTCCCGCGCCGACGACGTCCTCGTCCAGTACGTGACGGAGCCGGGCCCCCGCGTCCGCGTCGAACTCGACCACCGCCTCGACGGCGTGCCGCCCGGCCTCGCCACCGGCCGGGGCGTCACCACCTCCCACGGCGAGACCCTCCTCACCCTGCGCGCCCGCTACCCCGGATCCACCCTCGGCTACACCGGCGTCACCCTCGTCGTCGCCGACACCGGCCGCACCACGCTCACCGACCGCGGCATCCGCGTCGAGGCCGCCGGCGGGCTCCTGCTGCTCACCCGGGTGCACCGCCACGACGGCCCGTACGACCCCGCCGAGGAGGCCGCCGCCCTCCGCGCCCTCGCCGGGGACGACGACCCCGCCGCCGGGTACGCCCGGCTGCTCGGCCGGCACACCGCACTCCACCGCGCCGCCTACCGCAGGGTCGCCCTCGACCTGGGCGCCGACCCGTCCGAACGGGCCCTGCCCGGATCGGAGTTGCTGACCCGCGCGGCCGGACCCGCGCTCCTGGAGCGCCTCTTCGCCGCCGGCCGCCACCACCTGCTGTCCTCCGCCGGGCTGTACCCGCCCCGCCTCTGCGGCCTGTGGACCGGCGACTGGGACACCGCGTGGGCCGGCGGCTTCACCACCGACGCCAACCTCGCCCTCCAGACCGCCTCCGCCGTCGCCGCCGACCTGCCCGAGGTCACCGAGGCGCACCGCGCCCTGATCCGGGGCCAGTCGGCCGACTGGCGGGACAACGCCCGGGCCGTCTTCGGGACCCGGGGCGTCGTCGCCCCCGCCCACACCGACGGGGAGAGCGGCCACACGTACCACTTCGACCGCGAGTACCCGCTCCACCTCTGGACCGCCGCCGCCGACTGGCTCCTCCTCCCGCTCCTCGAAGCGGACGAGGCCGACGGCCGCCACGACCCCTGGCTCACCGGCATGCTCCTCGAACTGGCCGACTTCTACGAGGACTTCCTCACCCGCACCGGAGCCGACGGGCACCTCGCCGTCGTGCCCTCGTACTCCCCGGAGAACCGGCCGCGCGGCGGCAGCTGGGGCGCGGTGAACGCCACGATGGACCTCGCCGCCGCCCGACACGCCCTGACCGCCGCCGCCGACCGCGCCCCCGCGGGACGGGCCGCCCGGCTGCGGGCCCTCGCCGACCGGCTGCCGCCCTACCGCGTCAACGCCGACGGGGCCCTCGCCGAATGGGCCTGGCCCGGCCTCGGCGACCGCTACGACCACCGGCACCTCAGCCACCTCTACCCCGTCTGGCCGCTCGACGAGATCACCCCGTACGACACCCCCGCCCTGGCCCGCGCGGCCGCCCGCGCCCTCGCCCTGCGCGGCAGCGAGAACGACTCCGCCCACGGCCACCTCCACCAGGGGCTCGTCGCCGCCCGCCTCGGCGACGCCGCGCGCGCGGGCGACGCCCTCCGACGGGTCCTCGGCGGCGACTACTTCCACGCCTCCCTGATGAGCGCGCACTACCCGAAGCGGGACGTCTACAACGCCGACGCCTCCCACGCCCTGCCCGCGCTCCTCGTCGAGGCGCTGGTCCGCTCCACCCCCGGGCGGCTCGTCCTGCTGCCCGCGCCGCCGCCCGGGCTCTGCGCGCGCGGCCGGCTCACCGGGGTGCGGACCCGTTTCGGCGCCCGGATCGACCTGAGCTGGGCACCGGGGGAGTACCGGGCCGTCCTCCGCCCCGCCCGGGACGCCGGGATCGAACTGTGCGCCCCCGAGGGCCGGCGGCGGCTGACGCTGCGGGCGGGCGAGGAGCTCGTCCTGGTCAGCCCGTGAGCCGGCGGGCCGGCGGCGGACCCGAACTCTCCCGCACCGTCAGCACCGGGGTGAGCAGCTCCACCCCGGTCGCCGCCGGCCCCTCCGGATCGGTGAGCCGGGCGAAGAGCCGCTCCACCGCCCGCCGGCCCAGCTCCTGCGCCGGGATCGCCACCGAGGTGAGCGGCACGGAGGCCTGCGCGGCCACCGCCTCGGGGCAGACCGCGACCACCGACACGTCCTCCGGCACCGCCCGGCCGGTCCGCCGCAGCAGGGCGAGCAGCGGCTCCACCGCCGTCTCGTTCTGCACCACGAAGGCGCTGACCCCGGGCCGCTCGTCGAGGATCCGGGCGAGCACCCCGGCGACCGCGTCGTGACTGCCGTCGCACGGCCGGTGCAGCAGGCCCACGCCGAGGCGCGCGGCGCGCTCGCGCAGCCCGCCGAGGGTCCGCTCGGCGAAGCCGGTGTGCCGGGCGTACACCCCCGGCGAGCCGCCGACGACGGCGATCTCACGGTGCCCGAGTCCCGCCAGGTGCTCCACGCAGAGCGCCCCGGCGGCGGCGAAGTCCAGGTCCACGCAGTTCAGTCCGGCCGCGTCGGCGGGGAGCCCGACGAGGACGGCCGGCGGCGCGGTCCCCCGCAGCACCGGCAGCCGCCCGTCGTCGAGCTGCACGTCCATGAGGATCACGGCCTCGGCGAGCCCGCTGCCGGTGACCCGGCGCAGCGCCGACGGCCCCTCCTCGCCGGTGAGCAGCAGCACGTCGTAGCCGTGCGCCCGGGCCGTGGTGGCGACGGCGACCGCGATCTCCAGCATCACCGGCACGTACATGTCGGTGCGCAGCGGCACCATCAGCGCGATGATCCGCGACCGGCTGCTCGCGAGCGCCCGGGCCCCGGCGTGCGGCTGGTACCCGAGCTGCTCGATGCTGGCGCGCACGCGCCGCCGGGTGGGGTCGGAGATGGGCCGCTTGCCGCTGAGGACATAGCTCACCGTGCTGGCCGACACCCCGGCGTGGCGGGCGACCTCGGCAAGCGTGACCATCCGATCTCCCCGCGGCCAGGATTGGTGAATCGCTTCGACGGTGCCGTCGAAAGATCGCTTCGACGGGCTCAGCGAGACGGTAACGCGGGGGAGTTGACGTGTCCAGACCGGTGGCAGAGAAAGATCGAAGCGCTTCGACGGAACATCCGACACCCTGTCGACCGAACCGTTCAGTCTTGACAGTGAACTGACCGGTGTAGTTCCTTCTGTCGGAGCGGCGGCGCGGGAGGCCCGGGCCGCCGGACGGGGCGAGGGAGGCGGAGAGATGTTCGCTGTCATGTACCGGTGGCGGGTGCGGCCGGGGCGGGAACGGCAGCTCGCGGACGGCTGGCACCGGGTGACCCTGGCGATCCACCAGGAGTGCGGCAGCTACGGATCCCGGCTCCACCGGGCGGACGACGGCACCTGGGTGGCGTACGCCCGCTGGCCCGACCGGGAGACGCGGGAGAGGTGCGGGACCCCGGACCCCGAGGGCGAGGCGATGATGCGCGAGGCGATCGCGGAGTACTACCCCGAGACCCGCCTCGCCCTCGTCGACGACCTGCTCGCCGAGCCGGAGGCCGGCTGACGGGCGGGGCGGGCCTTGGCGGGCGCCCCGCTGTCGAGGGTCACCGGGGTCCGCCCGGCCGGTTCGGACCCGGCGGCGTCGAGGGTGTCCCTGGTGGCGTCGAAGGTGGTGAGACAGGTGACGGCCGGCGGCGAGGGGCACCTGGAACGGATCGAGCGGCTGCCCTGAGCCGTCCCGGCCGCCGTCCCCCGCACTCAGTCCGTGACGGGGAAGCGCGTCAGCGGTCCGGGCGCGTGGGAGCCGAGCGGGGACATGGTGTCCAGGGCCCCGTGGCGGGCCAGCCGGTCCAGGACCAGCCGTCCGCGCCGGACCCGCTCGCGGGCGGTGGCGAGCGCGTGCTCCCGCAGATGGGCGCCGTACGGGTAGAGGCCGGCCGCCCGGCTCAGACCGAACTTCAGGTACAACGGCGCCGCCCTGCGCACCAGTTCGGCGACCTCGTGGAGGCGGACGTAGCCGCCGAGGTCGTCCGGCGCCTCCACGTACAGGTCCATCGGCGCGGCGCTGACCCGGCGGATCTCGGTGAGGTGGGCGGGCGTCAGGTCGGAGGGGACGTTGAGGGAGTCGGCGCCGAGCCGTTCGAAGACGGCGTACGCGGCGGGGTTCACCGGCCCGATCAGCGCCGACACCTTGAACCGCATCCCGGCCGGCAGGACCCCGGCGGTACGCAGCCGGTGCAGGGTCCACAGCACGCCCTCGTCCGCCACCAGAAGCGAGGGAACCCCCAACTCCGCGGCCCGCAGGGCGTCTTCGACGCAGCCGGCGAGGGCGTCGTGACCCCGGGCGCGCGGACCCGCCCCGCCCGAGTCGGTCCGGGTCGCCGCGCCCGTGTCCCAGGTGCCGCGCGGACCGGTGAACAGGCAGAGCTCCACGGCCCGTTCGGCGCAGGCCGCCACCATCTCCGCGATCTCGGCGTCGGTGAGCATCCACACCCCGCTGCCCTGGCTCACCCGGTGCACCGGCACGTCGAGCCGCGCGCTCTCCGCGAGCACCGCGGCCAGGGCCTCCGGGCCCTCCACGGACGGTACTTCGGTGCGCCACCGGCCCCCGTCGGGGAAGGCGTGCGGGGAGGCGTCGGAGGGGACGGACGGCGGGACCGGGTGGCCGATCCGCCGGAGCGCCGCGGTTCCGGGGTGGAGAGGGGACATGGAACTCCTCTGTTCGACAGGTCGGACGACGTACGGGGAGTGGGGTGTGAGGTGGCACGGGAGGGCGGCGCGCACAGGGGGCGCACGGGGCGTGGCGGGGCGCGGCGGCCTCAGGGCCTCAGCAGGACCTTGCCGACCGTCGGGTCGCCGCCGCCGACCAGGGCCAGCGCCTCGGCGAAGCGCTCCAGCGGGAACTCGTGGGTGATCAGCGGCGCCGGGTCCAGGAGCCCGCTCGCGAAGGCCCGGACCGCGTCCGCCCAGGCCGCCGAGGAAGCGCCGAAGACGCTCCGCAGCTCCAGCTGGCTCACCGAGAGGTGCACCGGGTCGATGCCCGCGGCACCCTCCGCGAACATCCCGGTGAGCACCACCCGGCCGCCCCTCCGGGCCAGCAGGCAGGACGAGGCGGCCGTGGTGGGCGCACCGGCGGTCTCCACCACCAGGTCGAAACGCCCGTGGGCCGCCCCGGCCGCGTCGGGGTCGAGCGCCTCGCTCGCCCCGAGGGCCAGCGCCCGCTCCGCCCGTGCCGCGCGCGGGTCGACGACGGCCAGCTCGGCGGGGGAGTGGGCGGCCAGCCACCGCACGGCGAGCAGCCCGAGCGTCCCGGCGCCCACGACCGCGATCCGCTCCCCGGGGGCCGGGCGCCCGACCCGTACCGCGGCGGCGACCACCGCCGCCGGTTCGAGCAGCGCCGCCGCCCGCAGGTCCGCGCCCTCGGGCAGGAGGTGGAGGAGGTGCGCGGGGACGAGCAGCCGGTCGGCGAAGGCGCCCGGTTCGGTGAAGCCGGTCTCCGCGTACCCGGCGGCGCACAGGCTCGTCTCGCCGTACCGGCACCGCTCGCAGCTCCCGCAGCGGCGGAAGCCCTCGGCGACGCACGGCCGGCCGAGCAGCGCCGGATCCACGCCGTCGCCGACCGCCTCGACGGTGCCGGACCACTCGTGGCCCGGTACCACCGGGTAGCGCACGTAGCCGGGCGCCCGCCGCCCCTCGTACAGCTCCCGGTCGCTGAGGCAGATCCCGGCGGCGGCGACCCGGACCAGGACCTCCCCGTGGCCCGGTGCCGGCCTCGGCCGGGTCACCAGCCGGTGGGCGCCGGGCCGTTCGACGAGGACCGCGCGGTCGACGTCGCCGCTCACCTCGGCTGCCTCTTCTCCCAGCCTTCGGCCCACAGGTCGAACCGGGCGCGCTGCTGCGGGAACTCGGCCGCCGCGTCCACGTCCAGCTCGACGCCGAGGCCGGGTTCGTACGAGACGGGGAAGCAGCCGGTCTCCGGGTCGATCTCCGGGGCGCCGCGCACCACCTTCTTGATCTCCGCGTCGGCGAAGTCGTTGAAGTGCTCCAGGATCCTGAAGTTGGGCGTGCAGGCGGCGAGTTGGAGGGAGGCGGCGGTGAGGACCGAGCCGCCGACGTTGTGCGGGGCGACGGTCACGTAGTGGGTCTCGGCGGTCGCGGCGAGTTTGCGGGCCTCCAGGATGCCGCCGATGTGCCCGACGTCCGGCTGCACGATGTCCGCGGCCTGGGACTCGAAGAGCTCGCGGAACTCGATCCGGTCGTGGATCCGCTCCCCGGTGGCGATCGGCAGCTCGGTCTTCCCGGCCACCTTCGCCAGCGCCTTCAGGTTCTCCGGCGGCACCGGCTCCTCCAGCCACGCCGGGCGGAAGGGGGCGAGCTCACGGGCGAGGCGGACGGCGGTCGCCGGGGAGAAGCGGCCGTGCATCTCGACCATCAGCTCGGTGTCCGGGCCGATCGCGTCCCGGACGGCCTCGATGAGCGAGACCGCGTACCGCGAGGCGGCCGGGTCGAGTTCGAGCCGGCCCGCGCCGAACGGGTCGATCTTCAGGGCCCGGTAACCGCGCGCCACCACCGCGCGGGCCGCCGCGTGGTAGGCCTCCGGCGTCCGCTCGGTGGTGTACCAGCCGTTCGCGTACGCCGGCACCCGCTCCGTCACCCGGCCGCCGAGGAGCTGCCAGACCGGTACGCCGAGCGCCTTGCCCTTGATGTCCCAGCAGGCCATCTCGACGACCGCGATCCCGGACATCACGATCTCGCCGGCCCGCCCGAAGTCCCCGTACTTCATCCGCCGGACGAGGTCCTCGACGGCGAACGGGTCGGAGCCCGCGACGTGGTTCGCCTCCGCCTCGCGCAGATAGCCGAGCAGGGCGTCGGTGTGACCGAGCATCCGGGTCTCGCCGACCCCCGTCAGGCCCTCGTCGGTGTGCACCAGGACGTAGGTGAGGTTGCGCCAGGGCGTACCGACGACATGAGTGGTGATTCCCGTGATGCGCACGGCGGAGGCTCCAGGAGGTTCCGTTGTTCGGCTGGCCGAACGCTGTTCGGCGGGATGGCGTGACGGTAGGCAGCGGCGCTCGGGGGCGTCAAGGGAGCGCTCCCGCGCGGGGGGCCGTTGCCCGGCCCCCGGCGCGGGGCTAGTCTCTGTCCGCGATTTCGGTCGCGGTACGGCATTTCGAACGGCATGAGGGTGAGGTGGGGGACCATGGGACGACTCGTACCCGCGGTGACCAGGGCATTCGACATTCTGGAGCTCTTCCTCCAGGGGGACGGCACGCTCTCCGCCCCCGAGATCACCCGCAGGCTCGGGCTGCCCCGCACCACCACCCACGAACTGGTCTCCACCCTCACCGCCCGCAACTACCTCGTCCCCGTGCCGGAACAGCCCGGCCGCTACCGGCTGGGCGTGCGCACGTACCAGCTCGGCAGCCGGTACGCCGAGCAGCTCGACCTCGCGGCGGAGGGGCGCCGGGTGGCCCACGAGATCGCCGAGACCTGCGGCGAGACCGTCCACGTGGCGCTCCTGGAGGACGCCGACGTCATCTACGTCGCCAAGGTGGACTCGACCCACGCCGTCCGCATGGTGTCGGCGGCCGGCCGACGGCTCCCCGCCCACTGCACGGCCGTCGGCAAGATGCTCCTCGCGATGCTGCCGGCCGACGAGCTCGACGAACTCCTCGACGGGCGCGAACTGGTCCGCATGACCGCGCACAGCGTCACCGACCCGGACGCCCTGCGCGCCGCGCTCGCCGAGATCGCCGTCCTCGGCGTCGCCGTCGAGCAGCGCGAGTCCAACCCGGACGTCTCCTGCGTCGCCGCCCCCGTCCGCGACCGCTCGGGCCGCGTCGTCGCCGCGCTCTCCATCTCCGTCCCGGTCATCCGCTGGGACGAGGCCCGCGAGAACGAACTCACCGCCCTCGCCGTGCGCGGCGCCGGCGAACTCTCCACCCGCCTGGGCCCTGATCCGGAGACAGGAAAAAGAAGACAAAAGTGGTTTTCTGGGTATAAGACAAAAAAAGAAGCACAGGCTGATGTAGCAAAAAAGATTACACAGTTAAATGAAGGGACTTTTGTGGAGC
>NZ_JBHTST010000072.1:0-39123 GCF_042794995.1 Streptomyces sp. NPDC056503 | reverse complement strand
ATGTTCCCCGAGGCCGGTCTCCCGTGGACCTCCCAGGCCCCGCACACGGCGGGAGCCATCCCGTGAGAGCGAGGCCGTGTAGGCGGGCGACGCCGTGCATCGCGTGACGCGCACCGTCGCCTCTCAACCGGCAGCCGCGCAGGATCTTCCAGGTCTTCCTACGGGCGAAGGCGTGCTCGACGCGGACGCGAACCCGTTTGTGGCTCTTGTCGTGGGCCTCCTTCCGGTCGGGCAGTTCCTCGTCCTTGGCGAAGCACCTGCGCGGGGTCGGCGCGAGCCTGGGGCCGAGGTGGTCGATGACGCGATCGGCGGTGGACTTGGACACTCCGAAGAGCGGTGCGAGTTGGCGCAGGGAAAACCCTTAGGGAGCGTATTGGGTCGTGATCAATCTGCGAGTTTTGTCTGCGTGGCGAGGCCTGGAAAGGTAGACCTTCTTGGGTGACTTGCGTGCAACTGACAGATGCAGAGTGGGAGTTCGTCGAGCCGTACTTGCCGATCGGCGAGTACGGCCCGTACCCCGAGCGGCTGCGGCAGCAGTTCGAGGGCGTGATCTGGCGGTTCAAGACGGGCGGGCAGTGGCGGGAGATGCCGACGGAGTTCGGCGCCTGGTCGACCGTCCACAACCGCTTCCGGCAGTGGCGTGACGCCGGAGTCTTCGAAGCCCTGATGGAGGGCCTGATCGCGGAGGCCGCGAAGCGGGGCGAGGTGGACCTGTCCCTGGTCAGCATCGACTCCACCACCGCGCGGGCCCATCACGACGCTGCCGGCATGCACCTGGACGAGGAGGTCCTCACCGCTCTGGAGAAGGCCGCCCTCCTCGGACGCTCCAGGGGCGGACAGACCAGCAAGATCCATGTCGCCAGCGACCGCAAGTGCCGCCCGATGGCGTTCATCCTGACCGCGGGACAGGCCGCCGACAGCTCGCAGTTCATCCCCGTGCTGAAGAAGATACGGGTCCGCGGGGTTGTCGGCCGTCCCCGCGCCCGGCCGGACGCGGTCGCCGGGGACAAGGCGTACTCGTCCCGCGGCAACCGTGCCCACCTGCGCGAACGCCGTATCAAGGCGGTCATCCCCGAGAAGAAGGACCAGGCCGCCAACCGGAAGAAGAAGGGATCCCGAGGCGGCCGGCCCGTCAGCCACGACGCCGGCCTTTACAAGGAGCGGAACACCGTGGAGCGTCTGATCAACAAGCTGAAGGCATGGCGAGGCATCACCACCCGCTACGACAAGACCCCCGACAGCTACCTCGCCGACCTCCACCTGCGTGCCTCGATGATCTGGCTCAGATATCTCACCCGGACCACCTGATGATCACAACCAATACGCTCCCTAGACGGCTCGCGGGGAGAGTCCTCGTTCGTGTATGTGTAAGCAGGCGAGCGTCGTAGCGGCGTCAGGGCCACAGCGTGACTTGAGACGGCCTCGCCTGAATGCTTGGCGAGCAGACCCCGGCATGCGGACCTGCACGCGACGCCTTGATCGCTGGGGGTGCCTTCGTCGTCTGGGACGGCCCGATCCCGGCCGATCGACTCGCACACAACGCACTGTGCCCACACCGGGGTGCGGTGCACATGGGAGGCGTACCAACGACCAGTTCGGCTCGGCTCGGGGACCGCCGAGTCTGCGAAGCCGAACGTCACCGCCTTGCCGAGCGACAGCAACCCGAGCATGGTGGCGGGCGGGTTGACGACGGCTCCGGAGAGTCAGCGGCGCGCGGTGAGGATGCTGAGGACGTTGGCGCCGACGACGGCTCCAATGGCGGCCCCTTCGGTCCAGCCGAGGGCCTGTCCGAGGCCGATCCAGCCGACCAGGGCCGCGAGCACGGGGTTGACGCTCATGAACAGGCCGAAGGCGGCGGTCGGCACGTGGCGCAGCGTGAACAGGTCCACCAGGTACGGCACGGCCGAGGCGAGGACGCCGGCGACGACGGCGTACCCGAGGGACGCGGCTGTCGGCGGGTGGCGCAGCACGACGTAGAGCCCGACCGGCAGAAACATCAGGGCGGACAGCAGCGCGGCTGCCGCACTGCCCTGCGCGCCGGGGACGCGGCTGCCGACCGTGCGGTTGAGCAGGATGTACGCCGCCCAGCAGACGGCCCCGAGCAGGCCGAAGCCCATCCCGACGTAGTCGGTGG
This sequence comes from Streptomyces sp. NPDC056503, assembly GCF_042794995.1. Taxonomy (NCBI): domain Bacteria; kingdom Bacillati; phylum Actinomycetota; class Actinomycetes; order Kitasatosporales; family Streptomycetaceae; genus Streptomyces; species Streptomyces sp. NPDC056503. The sequence continues at coordinate 36,989 of NZ_JBHTST010000072.1, read as the reverse complement.
AGGGCTGCGGGCGCATCAAGGTGACGACCCCGGCCGCCGCTATGACGGCGCACAGCACGTCGACCCGGCGGCGGGTGGCGGCCAGGGCGATGGCGAGCGGGCCGAGGAACTCAAGGGTCACGGCGAGCCCGAGGCCGACGCGGTCGATGGCGGTGTAGAGGGAGAGGTTCATCGTGCCAAAGACGACCGCGAGCAGGATGACGGGCCGCCACTGCCGCCAGGTGAAGCTCCGCAGCGCGGGCCGGCCGATGGCCAGCAGCACGGCGGCGGCGACGTACTGGCGGACCGCTACGACCCCGACGGGTCCGAGGACGGGAAAGGCGAGGGAGCCGGTCGCGGCGCCGATCTGGTTGGACAGGCCGCTGCCGAGCATGGCGGCCACACCGGCCGGGGAGGTGCGGTGCGTCTGCTCGGTGCGCGTCGCCGGGGCAGGTCCGGCCGGGGCTGTTTGCATGGGCCGATAGTGGCGCCGGACCGTCCTTGCACAAAATGCATGTGAGCATCAGATCTATACGCTGGAGTCATGGATGTGGAACTTCGGCAGCTGCGCTGTCTCGTCGCGATCGTCGACGAAGGCACCTTCACCGACGCCGCGCTGGCGCTCGGCGTCTCGCAGGCTGCCGTCTCCCGGACCCTGGCCTCACTCGAACGAGCGCTCGGCATACGGCTGCTGCGGCGCACCTCCCGGTCGGTGACCCCGACAGGCACCGGGGCGCGCGTGGTGACGCACGCGCGGCGGGTGCTCGCGGCGGCGGACGAGCTGGTCCGGGACACGACGGCGGGGCAGCACGTCCTGCGGATCGGTTACGCCTGGTCCGCCCTCGGCCGCCACACCCCGGCCTTCCAGCGCCGGTGGGCGGCGGCGCATCCGGGGACCGAGCTGCACATGGTCCGAGTCAACTCGGCGACCGCCGGGCTGGCGGAGGGCTCATGCGACCTGGCCGTGCTGCGCAGACCGCTGGAGGACCGCCGCTTCGACTCGGCGATCGTGGGGCTCGAACGGCGGCTGTGCGCGATGGCCGCCGACGACCCGCTGGCCAGGCGCCGGTCGCTGCGTCTGGCGGACCTGAGCGGCCACACGCTGCTGATCGACCGGCGCACCGGTACCACGACACCGGAGCTGTGGCCGCCTGAGTCCCGCCCCGCGACGGAGGAGACGCACGACGTGGACGACTGGCTCACCGCGATCTCCACCGGCCGCCGCATGGGCATGAGCGCGGAGGCCACCGCCAGCCAGTACCGCAGGCCCGGCGTGGTGTACCGCCCGGTACGCGACGCCGAGCCGGTCGCGGTGCGGCTGGCCTGGTGGCGGGACGACCCCCACCCGGCGGCCCCAACCGTGATCGAACTGCTCACCGCCCTCTACCGCAAGGCGTGAAAGGACCCCGGACACCTTTCGAGGCCGTCCGGGACGTCATCGACGATGACCGGATGCGCTCGGCCCACACCCCGAGGTCGTGCAGGCTCCTTGTCGCGGCCGAGTTGGCGCCCAAGAAGGTCTACCTTTCCAGGCCCCGCCACACAGACAAAACTTGCAGATTGATTACGACCCAATACGCTCCCTGGTGTCGGCGAGCGGTTCGACCGCCCCGCGTTCCGCCCACCACCAGCTGTTCCCTGCGGAGAGTTGCTCCTGGCGTGAGCGAGGACGGTCCCGGGAGTCGGTCCGGTGTGGCGCCTGTTCTGGTAGACACCGCGAGTGACGTACTACGCGGACTTGACGCCGTACAGATATGACAGTGAAAGCCGGGCGAGGGACACGACGGGCCTTTGGCGTGGTGTCCCTTTGGTGAACGTGGGCTGGCTCGGGCGTGGCAGGCGTTACAAGCGGGGCGCTGCTCCCGCCGGGTTGGCGGCGACCGACGGGAGAACTCGCCGATCCACTCCCAGCCCGCGACCAGGTCGGGTGCCGAGACCGACGCCGGGGCGCCGGACGGGGCGGCGGAGGCCGCCGTCGTCGCCGTCATGACCAGTGCCGCGCCGGTGGCGAGCGCGGCGAATGCCCGCTTTGCTGTCGTGCGCATGGAGTCTCCCTCGGGTCGATGATCCGGTGGACGTGCTGTGACGCGCTCCGGTCCGTCAGGAGCAGTACGTGGTGATCGTGTTCGCGTCCGAGGAGACGTTGCCGGAGTAGATCCAGCCGTAGGGGGCGGCGCCCCCGACGCTGACGTAGTACCACTTGTTTCCGGACTCGTTGTACGCGTAGCACCAGCCGCCGAGCCGCGTGCCGACCTGGAGCGTGTAGCCGCTGGCGTTCGCGCAGCCCGCGCCGGGGCCGGTCCTCAGCCAGATGGCTGTCGTGACGCTGGCCCCGCCGGGTCCGTTCGAGCCGGGGCTCTCGTAGCAGGACGCGGCGGCCGCGCGGGGGGCGTTCGACGGGATCCAGTCCGGGGCCTCGTTCCCCGTGGTGGCCGTGGTGGCCGTGGCGACGTGGGCGCTCCCGCGGTCGTGGCTCTCGGTCGCGAAGGAGGCGGACGCCGCGGGCACACCGGCCGCCACGACGGCGGCGGCGAGCGCTACGGCGGCGAGCGCCTGATGAACCTTGCTCATGAATGGGTCTCCCTCGGTGGTCGGTCGGTTCCCCCGTTCGGCACCAGAAGGTGTCAGGCCGCTGGACCGCCGTTCCAGGGCATCGGCCCGTCCCGGACAGGGCGTAGCGCGTCCTCGCAGGTCGGGCCGTCCGCCCCGGACGTGTCCCGGACAGGCGGCCGTGCGTCGGACGCGGGCCGGTGACGGCCTGATTCCGGCTGGCTCGGTCGCAGCCGTACCGGAGATGCTCGGGGGCATGCATCCCACACCCGCGCTCCCGAACCCGAACGATGCCCGGAATGCAGCTGAACTCATCGCCTGTATGCGGGAGTTGAGAGAGCGGACCGGGCTGACCTATCGGGATCTGGAGCAGCGGGCGGAGCAGGCGGGCGAGGTGCTGCCGCGGAGCACCCTGGCAACCGCCCTGAGCCGGGAGGCGCTGCCCCGGCCGGAGTTGTTGCGGGCGTTCCTGATCGCGTGCGGGCACGGGGACCGTGTCGAGGCGTGGGCGGCTGCGCGTGACCGGATCGCGGCCGGGGGCGGAGGCCGTGCGGAGAGGACGGCCGGCGAGGTCTCCGACGGTACCGGCGGCACCGGCGGGGAGGGCGCCGGTCTGCGCGCGGGGGTCGTCGACCGGCCGGATCCGAGGCCGGAGCCCGGGGCTCGCCTCGGTGTCCGCTCCTCGCGAGCTCCCCGGGGAGGCGCGCCCCCTGCCGGCCGCGCCAAGCCCCTGCGCCGCCTGGCGCCTCTCGCCGTCGGATTGCTGGCGCTCGCGGGCCTGGCCGTCGGCGGCCACTTGACGCGGGCGGGTGCCGGAGCGGGCGATCCGGCCGTCTCCGCCGTCGCGGGCCCAGGCCCCCGTTCCGGGCCGGTAGAGCCCGGTACGTACCGGATTCGGGCGGTCGGCTCCGGGCTGTGCCTGGGGGAATCGACCTCCCGGGACGGCGGGGGTGCCGTCGAGCAGTACGCCTGCCCGGCGAGCATCCCCGTCTACCTTCTGGAACCGGCGGGCGGCGACCAGTACACGATCCGCTCCCTGCACCCCGTCCTGGGGCACGGCTGCCTTGGTGTCGACGCCGGTCTGAGGACCGATGGCGCCCGGCTGATGAACGACTACTGCGGCCGTCGGGGCACTGCCGAACGGTTCAGGGTCCGGGCCGCGGCTCGGGACGGCGGCCCCGCGTACCGGATCCTGCCGGTCCACACCGGAGCCTGCGTCTCCGTCCCCGGCGGCAACCGCGCCCCGGGCGTGGCGGTCGTCCAACTGCCTTGCACACCATCCCCGTCGGGTCAGCTCTTCGCCTTCGATCCGGTGCCGGCACCCACGGCGATCCCCGACATCAGGTCCAACTGACGACATCAGGTCCGACTGACGCAGGCGGGGTTCGGCGGAGACCGCTTCCCACAGTTCAGGCGTACGCGCCCGTCGTCCCGTACTGCCTGCCTGCCTGCCGGCCCGCACCCGCCAGGTGGTGCGACCGAGGCGGACTTGAGAATTCCGCCCCGGATCGCGGTGCGTCCTACACGTGCGGCAGGACGAAGTTGTAGCCCTGTGCGCTGTGCGCGCCGCCGAGGGCGCAGTACCCCTTGTCCGGGTAGCCCCAGAAGAACATCACGCGGCACCTCTGGCAGTAGCGCCAGTCGCGCTGACGCGTGGCGGTCCCGGGGACGTCGTGCGGCAGGACGAAGGTGTAGCCCTGTGCGCTGTGAGCCCCGCCGGCGGCGCAGTATCCCTTGTCCGGGTAGCCCCAGAAGAACATCGAGTAGCACTTCTGGCAGTAGCGCCAGTCCGCCTGGGCGGTGGACGTCTCGCCGACCCCGTAGGGCAGGACGAAGTTGTAGCCCTCGGCGCTGTGGGCGCCCCCCGACGGGCAGACGCCGTGGCTCGGGTAGCCCCAGTAGAACAAGGAGCTGCACTTCTGGCAGTAGCGCCATTTCTCCTGTACGGCCTGCGCACCCTGGGACGCGGCCGTGGCGGCCGAGGTCCCCACGAGGGTCGCCGCGGCCGCGACTCCGACGATCCCGGCGCCCACTCCGGCCGCCCGGCCCAGGAAGGCGCGCCGGGAGGACGGGGCGAAGGCGGACGGGTCGCCGGGCGGCGTCGTGAAACCGTTCTGAAGGCCCATGGTCATCTCTCTGTCGTGGTGGGTGGTGAGCGCTGGGCGGGAGCGTGCCCGTCGGGCGAGGCCGCCGCCGCACGACAGGAAGCTTCGATCGCGCCCCGGTTGTTGCGCGCCCCCCGGCCGGCGACGAAACAATCCCGCCTGTCGTGGCGGTCGGCCGTCGGTCCGCCCCGAAACCGCCTTGTCGACCCTGCCGTTCCGGAGGTTGGGTCGCTGAAGCGGCACCGGCCGGTGCCCGCGCGACGTCGAGCGGACGGGGTGGGGATGGGACGCCGGGAGAAACGGCTGGATCCGTCGGACGGACCCGTGGCGGAGTTCGCGTACGCGCTGAGGAGGCTGCGGCAGGACGCGGGAGGCCCCCCGTACAGCGCGATGGCACGCCGCTCCGGGGCGTACTCGGTGACGACCTACTCCCGCGCGGCCGGTGGCGAGCAGCTGCCGACCCTGCCCGTGGTGCTCGCCTACGTCGCTGCCTGCGGCGGCGATCGGGAGGAGTGGGAGGCCCGCTGGAGGCGGGCGTCCGAGGAGGCCGTGGCCGGCAGACGGCCGGGAGCGGACGAGCCGTCCCCGTACCGGGGCCTGGCCCGCTTCGAGACCGGTGACAGCGCTCTCTTCTTCGGCCGCGACCGCGCGGTGGCCGACCTCCTGGGACTGGCGGGTGAACACCGGCTGGTCTGCGTCTTCGGCGCCTCGGGCAGCGGCAAGTCCTCCCTCCTGCGCGCCGGGCTGATTCCGCGACTACGCGATCCGGAGCGTGCCGGGGAGCGACCGGCCGCCGTGCGCATCCTCACTCCGGGGGAGCGCCCGTTCACCACGCACGGCCCCGCTCTCGTCGCCGCCGACTCCGCCGGGGACACCTGGCTCGTCGTCGACCAGTTCGAGGAGGTGTTCACCCTCTGCCACGACGCCGTGGAACGCACCAGGTTCATCGAGGCGCTCCTCGCGGCCGGTCGGCCGACCCGCCGACTCCGCGTCGTCCTGGGCATTCGCGCGGACTTCTATCCGCACTGCCTGGAGCACGCCGGGCTCGCGGACGCGATCCGGGCCGCGAGCCTGCCCATGGTCAGGATGACCCAGGCCGAGCTGCGCGAGGCGATCTGCGGGCCGGCCGCCGCCCGACGGCTCGTCGTGGAGCGGGCGTTGACCGATGCGCTCGTCGAGGAGGTCTCCGGGCAGACGGGCGGTCTGCCCATGCTGTCGCACGCCCTCCTGGAGACCTGGCGCCGACGTTCCGGGCGCACGCTCACCCTGGAGGCGTACCAGCGGGTGGGCGGCATGCGAGGCGCCATCGCGCAGAGCGCCGAGGCCGCCTACTCCCGGCTGGACCCCGGCCAGGCCGAGACCGCCCGGCAGATCATGCTCCGGCTGATCACTCCGGGAAAGGGCGCCGTCGACACCCGCCGCCCCGCCGCCCGCACGGAGGTCACGGCCATCGGCAACGGCGACGGTGAGGCGCGCGCGGTTCTCGAAACGCTCGCCCGGGCCCGGCTGATCATCGTCGACGGGGACCGGGTCGAACTCGCCCACGAAACCCTCATCACGGCCTGGCCACGGCTCCAGGGCTGGATCGAACAGGACCGCGAGACGCTCCGCGTACACCGCTGGCTGACCGAGGCCGCCGACGCGTGGGAGGCCGTGGGCCGGGATCCCGGGGTGCGGATATCCCCCGTACGCCTGGCCCAGCTCGGCGACTTCGAGACGGAGGCGGGCCGCAGCCGGCTCACCGGCCTGGAGGCGGACTTCATCGCGGCCGGTCTCGCCACCCATCACCGGACGATCCGCAACCGGCAGATCATCGGCGTGGTGATCCCCCTCCTCTCCTCGCTGGCCGTGGTCTCCGGAGTCGTCGCCTGGCAGCAGCGCCGCCGGAACAACCCGCGTACGTGGACGCCCTCGGACTAGGGAGGGCCTTCGTCGGAGGGCGACGCGCTTCGTCGGACGGTCGCCGCGACCGAAGACGATGCCCGAAGACGATGTCTGAAGGTGATGCCCGAAGGTGATGCCCGAACCGGCTGCCTCGCCGCTGTCTCGCACGCAGTCCCAGTGGGGGCTCGGGGTCCGGCACGCTGCTCTGCCGAGACCGTCGCCCGCGCGCCGGGACAACCCGCCCGTTTGAACGGCCTGTTCAGGCGCCAGGCTCCGTAGGGACGCCTGACGAAGCCGGGCACCCGCACGTCCCGCACGTCTCGCACACCCCGCACGTCCTGTACGTCCGCACGCCCCGCACGTCCGCACTCGCGAGGAGGCACATTCGTGGACGGACCGAGCCCCGCCACCGAACCACGGGCGTGGACCCCGACGACCCTCCGCACCGAGGACTGGCTGCTCGCCGCCCCGCCCTCGGGTCCCGCCGTCACCGTCACCGCCACCGCGACCGCCGTCGACGCCATGCTCCATCACGGCCCCGGCTTCGCCGTCCTGCGCGACCTCGACCTCGAAGGACGCACCGACCGGGAATGCGTCGACCGGTGCGCCGAACTCGTCGCCCTCCTCCGCGCCCCCGTCGGCGGTCGCCTCCACCGCTCGGCCAACGAACTCCTCACCGCGGCCACCGCCCCCGCCGTCCACCCGGGCCCGCCAGGCGCCTCCGCCCCGGCCCGGCCGTCCGAGGGAGACGCCCTCACGCTCCCGCCGCACATGGACCGGGGCGAAGGCCCGACCCCGCCGCACGTCCTCGCGCTGCTCTGCGTCCGGCCCGCCGCCGAAGGCGGCGCGTCCCTCCTCGCCGCGGGCACCACCGTCCACAACCGGCTCCTCGCCGACGACCCGGCGGCGCTGCGCGAACTGTACGGCGACTTCCACTTCGGCAGGGGCCCCGGCTTCGACCGCGTCCGGCCGGTCTTCCGCCGCGACGGCGACACCCTCGACGTCCACTACAACCGCTACTGGATCGACCGGGGCCAGGACGAGACCGGCACGCCGCACCCGCCCGCCCGGCGCCACGCCCTCGACGTCGTGGACCGCCTCCTCGCCGATCCCGCCACCGTCCTGCGCCTCCCGCTGCGCCGGGGCGACCTGCTCCTCGTCAACAACGACGCCGTCCTGCACGGCAGGACGGCCTTCCAGGACACCGGGACCACCCGCCGCCGCTACGCACGCGTCTGGGCCGACTGACCGCGCCTCACGCAGCCCGACGGGTGTGGGGCGCGGGGCACCCGTCCGTGGTCTCCCGTCGCAGGCGAGGACGAGGGACCGTGCGAGGGCAGCTCTACGCCGGCTCGTCTCCGGCCTCCGCCTGTCCGCGCCGGAGGGCTGGTGCACCGCGCCCGGTACGTTCACGCCCGCCCTCCTCTCCCGGCGGCGGTGTCGGTCCGGTGGGGCCCGCGGCGGGGCCGGGGGAGGTCCCGGTCTCTCCGGCCAGGCGCACCAGGTCCGTCGTCAGAGAGGCCAGCCAGGACAGGGTCGCGTAGTACGCGTGCGGTGCGCCGGGCGGGGCGTCGGGGAGGGCGATGGGGGGCGTCGGACCGGGGAGCGGTGTCTCCGCGGTGTCGCCGGTGGGGTCGACGCGGGCGGAGGACAGCAGCATCCGGGCCGCGACCCGGTCGCCCGCGCGGATGACGGACTCGGCCGGTCGGCCGTCCAGCGGAGGGACCTCGACCGGCTCCGGGGGTACGAGGAGCCGGTCGGCGCCCCAGAGCGTGTGGTGTCCGGCGATCAGGGCGGCTTGCCAGTCCCGGCCGACCGGTGAGGGCACCGGGCCCTTGGGCTCGCTCTGGTACTGGGCGTACGCCGACTCCGCCATGACCAGGGCGTGCTGGAGCGACCGGCTGCCGGGTGCGTCGAGCACCGGTACGCGTCGGCCGCCCGCCGCGACCCGGGCCGAAGTGGCCACGACGATCTCCGCGGCGATGCGCAGCAGTACGGCGACCGAGCGCCGCAGCTCGTCGTGGGCTCCGCGCGGCCAGGCCAGCAGTCCGAACACCGCGCCGATCGCGCTGCCCGTGAGCACGTCGAGCAGCCGGAACTCGGCGAGCTGCCACGTGGCCGGGGCCAGTTGCGCGAAGACCAGGGCGACCACGATCGTGAACAGCGCCTGCGCCCACCCGACGCCCTTCACCGGCCCCAGCGTGAAGGCGACGAGCATCAACGGCGGCAGGGCCACCGCGTACACCTCGATCTCGGTCCCGACCAGCGCCAGCAGGGTGGCCGTGACCAGCGCGCCGACGAGGGTGCCGGTGAGGGCCCTCCGGACCGTCGTCCGGGTCTCTCCCACCGTGGTGCGCGTCAGCGTCAGGGTGGCCAGGAGCACCCAGAAGCCGTGCGGGAGGGTGTCGATGCCGGCGATCAGCCGGGCCGCGGCCAGGGCGAGGCTGATCCGCACGGCGTTCTGGAAGAACACCGACCGGCCGCCCACGTGACCCGACAGCCGCCGCCACCACAGCTGCGGGGCCCGCATCCGCGCGTACCAGAAACGGCCCGGCGCCGGCGCGGCGGCGGCCCGGCCCCGTACGGCGATGTCGGCCGCGGTGGACATCGCGAGCGCCGCGTCGGTCACCTCCAGGAGTGCCGCGATGCGCCGCTGCGCGGCGGGAGGGCCGTCCTCGGCCGTGGTCAGCGCCCGGCGGACCCGCCGCAGACGGGTGTGTGCCCCGCCGTCGGGGGTTCGGCCCCGTAGCCGGGCGGCGGCCTCCTCCGCCACGTCCGCGACCGCCCGCAGCACGTCCGGCTGCTCCGTCGCACCCGTCGCACCCGTCGCACCCGTCGCACCCGCCGGGGGCGGCGGCAGCGCCGCCAGCCGGCCGAGCAGGGTGCGCGTCGCCAGGCCCGTGTGGGCCAGGGCCCGCTGCCGTACACCGGCTCCGGCCGGCCGTTCCGCCTCCGGGACGTGGGAGGAGCGGAGCTCCGTGCCGAGGGTCCGGGCCGTGCTCCGCAGGGCCTCGGGCAGGGTGTACGGCGCCGATCGCAGCCGCTCCGCGCAGCGCGCCGCGCCGTCGGCGGCGCGGGCGGCCCGTTCGCGGTAGGGCAGCGCGGCGGGCTCGGGCAGCAGCGTCAGCTCCGCGACGATCAGCAGGGCGATTCCGAAGGTCGCCCCCGCCAGCCTTTCGCCCAGTGAGCCGGGGTCGTAGGGCGGGAACGACGGCAGGATGTACATCAGATGGAGACCCGTGGCCGCGCCCGCGAACCGTGGTCCTCCGACCGCCATGAAGGCCAGCGCGAAGCCGACGACCAGCATGCCGACGACGGCGCTCCAGGTCCGCACGGACAGGTACGTGCCGAGCGTGATCAGCGCCCAGCACACCGGCACGACGCCGAGCAGCAGCGCGGCCCGCTGGCGCCCGGAGCCGGGGAGGTGCGAGAGCCCGGCCATGGCGATCGCGCCGAACAGGGCGTACGTCGCGCCGACCGGCCAGCCGAAGCCGTAGAGGAGGACGTAGAACCCGGCCGCGGCGGCGATCGTGACGCGCAGCGCCCTCCGACCCGCCGTCCGGTAGGCGGGCGAGGGCTGTCGCGGGAACGCGCCGGCCATGCCCCCAGCATCCCCCGGCTGGGGTCGCCCTGCGCGCCCGGGGGAACGGTGCCACTCGTTCCGGCGGTTTGGCCGAACTCTGCGTAGACCGGATAGATGCCTGAGGCATGTAGTGGGTGTGGCGCCAACGCCGGAGCCAACGATCCGCCGTCTGCGAGGTTCCCGATGACGACAACGGAAGAAGCCGTCGCCTTTCCCCAGAGCCGATCCTGCCCCTACCACCCCCCGGCCGCCTACGACCCCCTGCGCGAGGACCGTCCCCTGTCCCGGGTCACCCTGTGGGACGGCCGGGAAGTGTGGTTCGTGACCGGTCACCGGACCGCGCGGGCCCTGTTGGCCGATCAGCGCCTGTCCACCGATTCCACCCACCCCGACTTCCCGATCCCCACGGAACGCGCCAAGGCCCTCCGCAGCCGCCGGCGTGCCGCGCTCCTCGGGTGGGACGACCCCGAGCACAACGTCCAGCGCAGGATGCTGATCCCGAGCTTCTCGCTCAAGCGCGCGGACGGCATGCGTCCCCGGATCCAGGCGACCGTGGACAGGCTGCTCGACGCCATGGAGGCCGCGGGTCCGCCGGCCGAGCTGGTGAGCGCGTTCGCGCTGCCGGTGCCCTCGATCGTCATCTGCGACCTGCTGGGTGTGCCGTACGAGGACCACGACTTCTTCGAGGAGCAGTCCCGGCGGCTGCTCCGCGGCCCGACGGGCGAGGACATCGAGGACGCGCTGGCCCGGCTGGAGGGCTACCTCGGCGACCTCGTCGACGGCAAGCGCGCCAAGCCCGGCGAAGGCGTCCTGGACGACCTGGTCGCACGGCAGGCGCGCGACGGCGGTCCCGACCGCGAGGAGCTGGTGCAGCTGGCGACGATCCTGCTCGTCGCGGGGCACGAGACCACCGCCAACATGATCTCCCTGGGGACGTACACGCTGCTGCGTCACCCCGAGCGGATGGCCCAACTCCGAGCGGATCCCAGCTTGTTGCCGACGGCCGTGGAGGAGCTCCTGCGGTTCCTGTCGATCGCGGACGGCATGCTGCGCGTGGCCCGTGAGGACCTGGAGATCGACGGGTCGGTCATCCGCGCCGGTGACGGGGTGGTGTTCTCCACCTCGCTCATCAACCGCGACGGCGCGGTCTACCCCGACCCCGACGCACTGGACTGGGAGCGTACGGCCCGGCACCACGTCGCCTTCGGCTTCGGCATCCACCAGTGCCTGGGCCAGAACCTGGCGCGCGCGGAGCTGGAGATCGCCCTCGGCACGCTGCTGCGGCGGCTGCCCGGCCTGCGGCTGGCGGCGCCCGCCGAGGAGATCCCGTTCAAGCCGGGCGACACGATCCAGGGGATGCTGGAACTCCCCGTCGCCTGGTGAGCGCCCCGGCCCGGCCCGGATCCGGCTCCACGAGGAAGGAAAGCCCACCGGTGCGCATCTCCATCGATCCGGCCGTCTGCATGGGGGCGGGCCAGTGCGCCCTGGTCTCTCCCGACGTCTTCACCCAGGACGACGACGGCTTCGGCGCGGTCCTGCCCGGCCGCGAGGACGGAGCGGGCGGGACACTGGTCCGCGAGGCGGCCCGCGCCTGTCCCGTCCAGGCGATCAGGCTGGGGGAGGGGCCGGAGCGATGAGCAAGCGATGAGCGAGCGGTGAGCGAGCGCGGCGGGCGGGTCGCCGCACGGGTGGTGGACGTGGACCCGGCGACCTGATCGGCCGAGCTGCCGCGGCCCCGGCACGAACGTACGGGAAGTGGACGTACGGGAAGCGGACGTACGGGAAGCGGACGTACGGGAAGTGGACGTACGGCCGTTGGCGGTCGCGGCCACCGGCGGGTTGGACAGGGGGCCACAGGGGAAGCCTCCGTCCTGCGGACCGTCGACCGACCGTTCTCCGAGAGCGGCGGAAACTTCAGGGGTGGGGTTGATGCACGGTGGAACGACGCATGTCGGTGGCGACGCACTGGGGCAGTTTCGTCGCGGTGGTCGATTCCGGCCGGTTGGTGCGCATCGAGCCGAGGGGCGATGACCCCGCGCCGTCACCCATCGGCCCCGGAATGGTGGCAGCCGCCGACGACAGCGCTCGCGTGCTGCGCCCCGCGGTGCGCAAGGGCTGGCTGAAAGGCCTGCCGCGCGTCCACGACACGGCCAGAGGCACGGACGCCTTCGTGGAGGTGAGCTGGGACGACGCGATCACGCTGGTGAGCGATGAACTGCGGCGGGTTCGTTCACGGCACGGAGACAGCGCGGTGTTCGGCGGATCCTACGGCTGGGCGAGTGCGGGCGGCTTCCACAGCGCGCAGGGGCAACTCCATCGGTTCCTGGCCTTGGGCGGGGGGTACACCGACTCCCGCAACACGTACAGCACCGCGGCTTTGGAGGTCATCCTCCCCCATGTGATCGGCGGGCATCCGTGGAGCTACCAGTCCCGGATGCCGATGTGGGACGAGATCGCCGAGGACTGTCAGCTGGTGGTGGCGTTCGGGGGGCTGGCCCTCAAGAACAGCCAGATCAACCCTGGCGGACTGGCCAGGCACCAGACGAGGGACCTGCAGCGCCAGTGCCGTGAGGCCGGGGTGCGGTTCGTGAACGTCAGCCCTCTCCGCAGTGATGTCGCCGGCTTCCTCGATGCCGAGTGGCTGCCCGTCATCCCCAACACCGACACCGCCGCGATGCTCGGCATCGCGCACACGATGCTGGTCAACGGGTGGCACGACGAGGAGTTCCTCAGCCGGTGCTGCGTCGGGTTCGACCGCTTCGCTTCCTACCTGCTCGGCGAGCTCGACGGCGTCCCCAAGGACGCCGCCTGGGCGGCGAGGATCACGGGCATCGGTCGCGACGCGATCACCGACCTCGCTCGCCGCCTCACCACCCAGCGCTCTCTCATCATGGTCAACTACGCGGTGCAGCGGGCGGACCACGGCGAACAGCCGATCTGGATGTCCGTCGTGCTGGCCGCCATGGCAGGCTCGATGGGCCGGCCCGGCTGTGGCTGGGGCGCGGGGTACGCGACGATGGACGCGACCGGCGTCGCCCGGGGCCGCCCCTTCGTGGCGGCGATCCCCGGGGTCTCCAACCCCGTTCCGGATTTCATCCCGGTCGCGAGGATCGCCGACACCCTGCTCCATCCGGGCAGGACCATCGACTACGACGGTCGGCGCCTTACGCTGCCCGAGCTCCGCCTGATCTACTGGTGCGGAGGGAACCCGTTCCACCACCACCAGGATCTCCACCGGCTGACCCGGGCCTGGCAGACCCCTGACACGGTGGTGGTCCACGAGGCCTGGTGGAACACCACGGCCAAGTTCGCGGACATCGTCCTTCCCGTCGCCACCAGCTTGGAGCGCGACGACTTCGCCGCCGGATTCTCGGACCCCCACCTCGTCGCGATGCCGAAAGTCCGCGAGCCGGCGGGTGAGTCGCGCACCGACCACCACATCTTCACCGCCCTTGCCTCCCGGCTCGGATACGAGCGGGAGTTCACGGAGTCGCGCTCCGAGAGCGAATGGGTCCGCCACCTCTACGAGCAGACGAAAGCCGAACTCGGCGACGCCGCCGCCCTGCCGAGCTTCGACGACTTCTGGCGAAGCTCCACCGCCGAGCTGCCGGCGGTGACGGGACCTTTTCCCGGAAGCTTCGAGGCGCTCCGCTCGGATCCGCGGCGGTTCCCCCTGCCGACGCCGTCGGGCCGGATCGAGATCTTCTCCGAGGAGATCGACTCGTTCGGCTACGACGACTGCGCCGGGCATCCGACGTGGTTCGAACCGACCGAGTGGCTTCAAGGCGGTCTGTCGCACCGGTTCCCGCTGCATCTGATCTCGAATCAGCCCGCTTCACGCCTCCACAGTCAGTACGACAACGGTGGCCACAGCCTCGGTTCGAAGATCCGTGGCCGTGAGCCCGTGACGATCAACCCCTTGGACGCCGCGTCACGCGGCATCGAGGACGGCATGGTCGTACGCGTCCACAACGACCGGGGCAGCTGCCTCGCGGGCGCGGTCCTGTCGGACGACGTCATGCCGGGCGTCGTCCAACTGTCCACCGGAGCATGGTGGGATCCCGTACAGCCGGGGCTGAGCGGAACACTGGACCGCCACGGCAATCCGAACGTCCTCACCGCCGATCGGCCGTGCTCACGCCTGTCCCAGGGGCCGAGCGCTCTCAGCGCGCTGGTCGACGTCGAGCCCTACGACGGCCCCCTCCCCGACGTGCTCGCCTTCGCACCACCGGAACTCGAGCACTGACACGAACACCGGAAACCCTTCCGTGCCCCCATTTGCGTGCGCGTGACGACATGAATACCGTGCGCAATCGTGACTGCACTTCAGAACCTCAAGTACGCCCAGTGGTTCAGGGGCGCCGACGTCGACGGCGACGGGTTCATCACCCAGCGCGACGTCCGCATGATGAGCGAGCGCTACATCGCCGCCCGCGGCACCACGCCGGTCTCCGCATCCGCCCGCCTGCTCACCGAAGGGATGGACGGGTTCTGGAGGAACGTGATCGCCCCGATGGACCAGGACGGTGACGGGAAGGTCGATCTGCGGGAGATGACCGAAGGGTTCAAGCGGGTCCTGACCGACCCCGCCCTGTACCCGCAGCAGGTCGAGCCGGTGACCGACTGCTTCTTCGATCTCGTCGACCTCAACGGAGACGGCAAGATCGACCAGGCGGAGTTCCAGCTGATGTTCGACGCGGTCGCCGGCGTTCCCGGCGAGGACTGCGCCGCGGTCTTCGCCGCCTTGGACCGGGACGGTTCCGGCGCACTGGACCGCGCCGAATTCCACCAGGCGGTCACGGAGTTCTTCTACGGCGACGACCCCGACGCTCCTGCCAACCACCTGTTCGGCAGGCTCGCCGGCTGACGGCCCCGCTCCCGAGCGACGGCAGGGCCGGGCGACACCGTGGCGCAGGCGAGACGGTGATCGTCCGGACGGTTCCTAGGCGGGGCACACCGGCGCGGGGTCGTGGTCGCGGAGGTACTGCTCCTTCTCCTCCCGGGTGAAGTCGCGGCCCAGCCTGTCGCAGACGGCGTCGGCGATCGTCTGCGCGTCACGGAGCGGCAGCACCCACAGGCGCGCGCTGCCGTCGCTGCTTCCGGTGGCGAGCCGCGTCCCGTCCGGGCTGAAGGCCACCGCGTGCACCATGTCGGTGTGTCCGCTGAGCCTGGCGAGGACCTCGCCGGTCCGCACGTCCCACAGGCGTACGGCGTCGCTGGTTCCTTCGGCGAAGAGGGCCCCGTCCGGGCTCACCCCCACCGACCACACGGCGTCGGAGGTCCGCAGGGGGACGGCGCGGGCCTTGC
Source organism: Streptomyces sp. NPDC056503 (assembly GCF_042794995.1). NCBI lineage: Bacteria > Bacillati > Actinomycetota > Actinomycetes > Kitasatosporales > Streptomycetaceae > Streptomyces > Streptomyces sp. NPDC056503. Next base: position 21,581 of record NZ_JBHTST010000072.1, on the reverse strand, counting down.
CCGTCCGCAGGTCCCACCGGGAGGCGAAGCCGTGCCGGCTCGCGCCGTGGAGGGTGCTGTCATCGGCGTCGAACCTCACGAAGTACGTCTCCTGCGCGCCGCCTTCAGGCGTGGCGCGGGCCTTGCCCGACGCCACCTCCCACAGCCGGGGCCCCTTGTCCGTTCCGGCGGCGAGCAGAGTGCCGTCGTGGCTGAACGCCACGGACCAGACGCGGACGTCCTCCGTGGGGCCGGTGAGCGTGGCGCGCGCCCTCCCGGTCCGCGCGTCCCACAGGCGTACGGCGCCGTCGTGGGCGCCCGTGGCCACGGTGGTTCCGTCGGGGCTCAGCGCCAGCGCCGAGACGTCCTCCTCGACCGTGAAGAAGAAACGGACCTTCTCCGCCTCCACGTCCCAGAACTTCACGCGGCTCACGTCGGAGTCCTCACGCTTGCCGGTGCCGGTGACCAGGGTGCGGCCGTCGGAACCGAACACCGCCGCGTGCACGATGCCGTCGTCGCTGCGGAGCATTCCGCGGGCCGCGCCGGTTCTGCCGTCCCACAGTCGTACGCCGTTCTCGCTTCCGGTGGCGAGCGTGCCGCCGTCGGGGCTGAAGGCGGTGGACCAGACGGAGAGGTCCTCGTCGGCGCCCGTCAGGGTGGCGCGGGCTCTGGTGGAACGCACGTCCCAGAGGCGCGCCGTGCCGTCCGACGCGCTTCCCGTGGCGAGCGTGCCGCCGTCGGGGCTGAATGCCAGGGACACCTGTTCCGACGCGGCGTAGAAGGTGGCGGCGAGGTCGTGGCTCCTCGTGTTCCACAGGTGGACGGTGCCTTCCAGACTGCTCGTGGCGAGCACGGTTCCGTCGGGGCCGAACGCGACCGAGCCCGCGTTCACGGTGCCGGGGAGCACGGTGTCCTCACCCGTCCTCATGTCCCACAGGCGCACCCGAGTGGTGTCGTCGGCTGCGGGATCGCCGGAGACCGTGCCGCTGACCACGGCGAGGGTGCGGCTGTCCGGGCTGAACGCCACCGAGCGGGCGATGTCGCTGCCCGCGAGCGTCCTGCGCGGCTTTCCCGTCCTCGCGTCCCACACGCGTACGGCATCGCGGACTCCGGGCAGCGGCAGCGCGATGCCCGCGGTGGCGATCATCGTGCCGTCCGGGCTGAACACGATCTCGTCCAGGACCTTGCCCCAGCCCTGGTCGATGACGGGCTCGCGGGGCTTGCCGGTGCCCGTGTCCCACAGGCGTACCACGCCGTTCAGACCACCGGTGGCGAGCGTGGCGCCGTCCGGGCTGATCGCCACGGCGGACACGCCTTCGGCGTCGCCGGTGGCGGTGAGCCGCGACCTGCCGGTCCGCGCGTCCCACAGGCGCGCGGTGCCGTCGAAGCTCCCGGTGGCGAGCGTGGCGCCGTCCGGGGCGAACGCCACGGAGGACACGCTCTTGGTGTGACCGGTGAGGGTGAGGCGGGGCTTCCCGGTCCGTACGTCCCACAGGCGCGCGGTGCCGTCCTCGCTCCCGGTGGCGAGCGTCCCGCCGTCCGGGGCGTACGCCACCGCGTTCACGCCGCTGTCGGCGTCGAAGAGCCGTTCGAGGGGGACGGCGGGCGCTCCGTACAGGGCGCTGGCGGCCTCCTCCGTGCGGTGCGTCCGCCACGCCTTGACCGCCAGCAGCGAGGACAGGTCGGGCCGGGTGGCCGCCAGGCCGGTGGAGAGCGCGGCGAGCTGCCGGGACTGGGCCACGTGCTGGGCCTCCACCGCGGCGTCCTGTTGGTAGAAGGCGATGCCGGTGGCGAGCAGGGCGAGGGCCAGCAGTCCGGCGAGGACGAGGTTGAGCCTCTTGGTGCGGCGGACGGCGGCGTCCTGCCGCTGCCGGCTCGCCCGGAGGAAGGCGGTGGTCTCGGCCGGGAGCGGGCGCGCGCTCGCCCACTCCTCGCCCTCCACGAGGAGCGAGCCGCTCAGCAGGTCCCCGGGAAGGCCGCTGCGCGCGTGACGGGCCTGCTGATCGGCGGCGCGCAGGAACCAGACCTGGAACCTGTGGTCCTGGGCGACCCATTGGCGCAGGTCGTCCCAGTCGCGGACGAGCGTGTCGTGGATGAGTTCGGCGGTCGGTTCGCCGGGGGACGCGCCGGGGGGGCGCCATGGTCCCGGTGGTGATGATGCGGTGCCGGGACAGGGCGGCCAGGACGGCGTCGAAGACGGCGTCGGTCTCGGCGCCCGACACGTTCGGGTCGGCGGTCAGGGCGCGGAGGCGGGTGAGCGGGACCGGCTGACGGGTGGCGGGAATGCTGTTGGCCTCGTCGGCCGGGCGTACCAGCGCGGTGAGGATCCGCCGCGCCGTGGGCCGATGGTCCGCGGGCAAGCGGGTGAGCGCGCTGTTGCACCAGGTCGTCAGGGCGCCCGTGACCTTGCCGATTTTTTCGTACCCCGCGTGGGTGAGAAGGCCGTCCTCGGGGCGGCGGCGCTCCCACAGTCGGCTCAGCGCCAGTTCCAGCGGCGGGAGCAGGGTGACGGGGGCCTGCCGGGCGCCCGGTCCGGCGTCCAGGACGTCGTTGACGATGCGGTCGGCCAGGCCGTTCTCCAGCGGCAGGCCGACGGCGGCCGCGGGCCCGGTGACCATCGCCTTCAGCTCGGGGCGGCTCAGGGTGGCGGGTACGTTGCACAGGCCGGGCAGGACGGCGTTCATCAGCTCGGGGGCGAGGGCGTCGAGCGGGACGTAGAAGTCGTTGCGCATGATCAGGAGCACGGTGACGGGGGCGTACGACCCGGCCAGCTCCACCAGTTGGTCGGCGGCGCTCGGGCGCGCGCTGTCGGCCCGCCCCTTCTCCTCACCGGCCTGCTCCGGCCCCTGGTCGTCGCCGGCGGGCCGGTGCGCGGCCGGGTTCTGCTGGGTGAGGAGTTCCTCGAACTGGTCGATGACCAACAGCAGACGGTCGTGGTCGGGTTCGGCGTCCAGACGGTTCCGGACGGCGGCCGTCAGGCCCCCGGTGGTGGCGCCGGGCAGCCCCGCCGCCTCCAGCTCGGCCAGCAGATCGCGGCCGGGGCGGGCGGACAGGGTCAGCCACCTGTCACTGCCCGGTATCGCCCCGTCGGCCAGGGCGGGCAGCACACCGGCGTTGACCAGCGAGGACTTGCCCGCCCCCGAGGGGCCGAGCAGCATCAGCGCCCGCCGGTTCCCCTCCAGCGCCGCCAGCACCCGCTGCACGGCGGCCTCCCGGCCGTGGAACCAGTCGGCGTGCCGGGCGGTGAAGGGTTCCAGACCCAGATACGGGCATGCGTGGGTCTCGGGGAGGAGGGGCCCGCCGGCCTCCCGCAGCACCTCGGCCGGGGTGGCGTAGGCGATGCCCAACCCCTTGAGATGGGCGTCGGGGGCGACGATGGCGGTGACCATGCCGATCACCAGGCCGGTCATCCTGTCGACCACGGGCCCGCCGCTGAACCCCGTGGTCAGGTCGTTGGCACGCGACAGCTGAAGCAGCCGCCCGGAGTCGCCGCTGCCGGGCAGCAGCTCACCGGCCTCGGCATACCCGTAGTGCCCGCTGCCGGGGGCCTGGGCGGGAAAGCCGAACGCGTGGACCCGGTGCCCCCGGCATCCGGCCGCCACCCCCACCGGCAGACCCCGGGCGCCCACCGGAGCGGCGTCGAGCCGGAGCAGGGCGATGTCCTCCGCCTCCGGCGCCCGCCATCCGGAGGCCACCACGTCGGCCGTCGCGCGCGGCGCGCCGGGCAGGTTGGGAAAGGCGAGCCCGACCCGGCCGCCCGGGGACGCTCCCGCGGCCCGGACCACGTGGGCGCAGCTGAAGCCGGTGTCCTCGCCGGTCAGGAAGCCCGACCCGGCCACGCCGCCGTTCGCGTCGAGGACCTGGAAGACCGACGCGTACGCCCAAGGCTCGCCGGCCCCGTCCGACCCGTCCCAGGGAAGCCCCGCCGCCGGCCCGTCGCCCTCGCTCATCGCGACCCCGTTCGCGGGTGGTCGCCCCGCGTCCTCACGGGGTTTCCCGTCGGCCGTCCTCGCTCGCGGTGCTCTCCCACACCACACGAACCTTCAGGTGGACGGCGGCCTCGCCGCTCGTGATGATCACACCGGACTTCGCCGCCAGGTTCACCCCGAACTCCACCTCGACCGTCCGCGACCCCGTGAGGCTCAACTGCTCCACCACCGCCCGCGCCGTCTCCCGTACGGGGGCCAGCGACTCCTGGAGCGTCCGCGGCAGATCACGGACCGCGTCGCCGATCCGGCCCGCCTTGACCGGCCCGCCGGCCTCCGGCGGCGACACCGACTCCGGTGTGCCGTGCACCTCTTCGAGGAGGATCGACCCGCCGCCCTCCAGCGGCACGCGCACAAGACCCTGCACCATGTGGACCCCCGGGACATCGCAGCTGATGAACCGTCATTGAATCAAGGCGAGGGTTCCCGCCTCAGGCTTTCCGGGTCACGCCGCCCAGGACCAGCACATGCGGACCCGACCGCTCCGATTTGCTCGGTCGGCCGGACCCGCGCCGAGCGTGACCGTGATCGCGTCGGTGGCAGCCGGGCCGACTGCGGGGTCAAGCGCCGTCGGTCGGGCTCTGGTCGCCACGAGGACGCCGGGTGGGCAAGTGCCGCCGGACGCCGTCGACCGGGGGCGCCTTCCACGGCCACACCCTCGTCGCGGTCGCCGCCGTGGTCCTCCTCGTCGCTGTTCCTCTGACCACGGGCACCGTCTCCGTCGCCCGCGACCGCGCCCTGGCCGCCGACGCCCGTCCCGTCGCCGAGCGCTGGGCGGCGGCCGGCGCCTGGCAGATCGCTTCCGTCGACGCCCGCAACGACGTCCTCCTCGTCGGCGTCCTGGGCCTCCCGCCCCAGCCTGCCCCCACCGCCCTGCGCACCGCCCTCGACCGCGCCGGGATGAGCGACGCGGACCTCCAGCTCCGTCTCGTCGGCGGCCGCACCCACTGGTGCCCCGCCGGTACCGACGTATGCACCGTGGAGGACTCACCCGTCGGCTGACCGCGACCGAACGGCTGCGACGGTCAGCCGTTGCCGTTGCCGTTGCCGTTGCCGTTGCCGTTGCCGTTGGGCGTTTCCGTGTGGTGGGCCTGTAGGAGCAGTCGCCTACGGGCGGCGGCGCCGCCCGTGATGCGGTGCAGGCGGTACGAGCCGGGCTCGCGGGCCTCGCCGGCCAGTTGGTCGTGGATGCTGCGGCAGGCGATCTCCTTGAACCTGGCGCCCAGCCGGCCGCCGATGTGGAATCCGACGGCGGTGTCGGAGCGGTCGGCGAGCTGGAAGAGGCCGGCGTCGCGCCCGAGGCTGACGCATTGGGCGTAGAAGCCCTGGTGGAGGGCGTCCGGCCGCTCTCCCGCGAGGCGGCTGAGAACGGTGTCCGCGGCTCGCACGCCCTGTGGCATCGCCGACTGGCAGCTCATCCGGGACGGCAGGCCGGACGGTGCCGCGGAGTCCCCGGCCGCGACGACGCGTTCGTCGTCGACGCTGGTGAGTGTCTCGTCGGTACGCAGTCGGCCCAGGGCGTCGGTGCTGAGCCCGCTGCGCGCGGCGAGGTCGGGAACGCCGAAGCCGGCGGTCCAGATCGTCACCCGGCTCGGGAGCCCACGTCCGTCGGCGAGGTGTACGGCGTCACGGGTCACCTGCGCCACCCGCGTACCGGGGCCGTCGACGACCGTCACTCCGAGCTCGGACAGCCGCCTGGCGACGGAGCGACGGGCCCGGGCGTGGAGGTACGGGCCGAGCTCGCCGCCGCAGACCAGGGTCACCGCACGGCCGGCCTCCGCCAGTTCTGCGGCGGTCTCGATCCCGGTGGGCCCGGCGCCGACCACCGTCACGGGCGCGGTCGGAGGTGCGGCGCCGAGGAGCGGGCGCAGCCGCTCGGCTTCCTCCAGAGTGGCGATCGGGTACGCGAACCGGGTCGCTCCCGGAACGTCCGGGTCGGCGCTGCCGCTGCCCGCGGCGTAGACCAGGTGGTCGTAGGTGAGCGTTCCCCCGTCGGCCAGGGCGACCCCGCGCCCGGGGACGTCGATCCGGGTCGCGGTGCCGACCAGGAGCCGGACGCCGTCGGCCAGGACGTTCTCGTAGGCGACGACCGCGTCGTCGGAACCGCCCACCAGCTGGTGGAGCCGGACCCGGTGGACGAACGACGGGCGCGGGTTGACGAGCGTCACGACCACGTCCGCGCGGCTCCTGAGCCGGTTCGCCGCCATCACGCCCGCGTAACCTCCACCGATCACGACCACGTGCGGGTTGTTGTTCATGGTGTCTCCTCCGTCCGGGGGTGTCCGGCCCCAAGACACCGGGCCCGCGACGGTTGTGACGGGACGTGGCGCAGGTCGCCTCACCCGGCCGAAAGTCCGCTCCCCGCACATGCGGGGACGCGTGGGCGTCGTCCGTTCGCCGGTGGGGGCGGGGCCGAGCGTGTGACCTGAAGTCGACGGGTCGTCCTGTCTCCGCAGGTCAAGGCGTCGGGGTCAGCGGCCCGAACGGTCGGCTGGTCGACGCGGACGCCGAAGGCATGCGCCAGGCGCTGGGGGTCAATGTGCTCGGCTACCTCTTGTGTGCGCGTCGCGCGGTGCGGGACATGTCGCGGACCGGCGGGGGCGCCCTCGTCAACGTCTCCTCGGCCGCGGCGACCCTCGGAAGCCCCGGCCAGTACGTGCACTACGCCGCGGCGAAGGCGGCGGTCGACGCCATGACGGTGGGCCTGTCCAAGGAAGTCGCCGCGGACGGGATCCGTGTCGACTGCGTCGCCCCCCCCCCCCGGCACCGTCTGGACGGACTTTCACGCGGACCCGGAACGGCCCGCCAAGATCGCCGCCAACATTCCCATGGGCCGGGCCGGGCAGCCCGAAGAGATCGCCGGCGCCGTCTCCTGGCTCCTGTCCGCCGACGCGGCCTACACGACCGGCGCGGTTCTGCGCGTCGCCGGCGGCATGTAGCGAGCGGCCGGAGGGCGAGTCACCGATCACCGATCGCCGAGTCCGGCGCCGGACTCGGTGATCGGCTCGTCGGCATGGGGAAGTCGTCGCGCTCCTCGATGCGGCGCCCGTTCCACCAGGGTGGGGGAGCCGCGTTCTCTTGGTGCTCACTCGACCCGACGGGTGCCTGGACACGGCTTCGGCCTCGACGTGGTCGCCCGCGACGCCGAGCCGGTTCGCGAGTGAACTCACCTTCGGACAAGGAGAGTTGCCGAGCGCTGTCGTGTCGTAATCTCGTAGGGAAAGCACGGTCGGTGCTTGGCTACGGCAGCGGCGGTAAGAGCGGGGGAGGCTCTCATCGGAACCGGCGTCGACGACATGCTCACCCCCCTCGGGCCCGACGATCCCCGGGAGGTCGCCGGACACCGCCTGATCGCCCGTCTCAGCGTGCGTGGCATGGGCACCGTCTACCTCCCGCGCATGCGCGGCGGCCGGTCCGTCGCCCTGACGCCGATCCTGCGCGAGTACGGCCAGGCCCCCGAGTTCCGGCAGCGTTTCGAACAGGAGGTGCAGGCCGCCCGCCGTGCCCAAGGCCATCACCCGGCGCCGGTGGTCGATCACGACGCCTCGGGCCCCTCGCCCTGGTCGGCCCCGGCCTTCGTCCCCGGCATCACGCTCCACGAGGCGCTCGGTGTCTTCGGGCCGCTGCCGCTGCGGGCCGTGTTCCCGCTCGTCGGTTGCGCGGCCCGGTCGCCGGCCTCGATCCACGTGGCCGGTGCCGTCCGCCGGGACCTGGAACCGGGCAGCATCATGCCCGCCCCCACCGGCCCGTACGTCATCGACTTCGGCATCGCCCGAGCCGCCGACGTCACCCGGATCACCCGCGGCGGACGGATCATCGGCACCCCGCAGTACATGTCACCGGAGCACGCCCCGGGCGATCCGGTCGCCTCGGCCACGGACGTCTTCTCCCTCGGCGACTGGCTCCCGGCCCCCGTGACGGCGGTCGTCGAGCGCCGGGCGCGGGCGGCGGCCCACTCGCCCCGCCCGGACGGCGGCACCGATCCGGCGGCCGAGGCGACCTTGCCGCCGACGGTGACCGGCACGTCCGGCACGTCCGGCACCGGGACGGCCCCCCGTCACCTGGCCACGGCCCACCGGCACCTGGCGCGGCGCCCAGAGCGCCGGCAAGACGGCCCGCCAGTGCCGGGAGGGCTCCCAGGGAGGCGGCCTCCCCCCGGAGACCGATGCCGACAAGCTCCGCGAGGAGATCCCCGTGGGCACCCTGCCGCGCGGAAGGACCAGCGGCGACAAGCTCACCCCGCTGGAGATCACCAGGGCCACCAGGGCCACCAGGGTCACCAAGAACGCCGACAGCGACCTGCCGAACCACTTCGCCAAGCCGACCGTCCGGAAGCTCTGGAAGAGCGGGGGAACCATGACGCCGGAACGACACCTCACCGCCGACTTCGAACGGGCCGCGTTCCTCGTCGACCTCTCCAACGTCGTCCGCGCCCGGCCGCTCGGCGGCCGGGCCGGCCGCTCCCTGCACCGGCTCCGCCTGGTCGCCGACGCGGCCGCGACCCTCGCCCGCGATCCCGACGTCCAGCTCTACCTCGTCGCCGACCGCAGCCTCCGGCTCGGCGGACGCCATGAATGGGCGGATCCGGCCGAGGCCCAGCAGCTCGGCCGGTGGGTGCGGCTCGGTCTGGTCGAGGAACTCGGGGACGCCGACGAGCGGATCCTCGAACTGTGCGAGATGACCGGCATCCCGGTGATCTCCGGCGACTACTTCCGTGACGCCCGCCTCGCCTACCGCTGGATCCAGGGCAACACGGACGACTTCCTGCGCCCCGCCCCCGGCCCCGGCGGCACGGTCGTCCTGGAGCCCCGCGACATGGGGATCGCCTCCGCTCGGGACATCTCCCGGAAGCTGGAGGAGTCGGACCTCAAGCAGAAGGGCCTGCTCGACCGCCGCCGCAAACCGCTCTCGGAGGTCGTACGCCGCAACTGGCGCTGCCCCGAACCCCGCTGCACCCTGTACGACACCGAGCGCGGCAGCTTCGCCCTGCTGCCCCGCATGCGCGGTGGCGTCCCCCGCTGCGAACAGCACGGCGGCCGGCTCCTCGACGCCGGCCCCCGCACCGCGACGGCCCAGCTGAAACTGCTCGTCGACGGCGAACTGAGGGAACGCTTCACCCTGGAGGACGGCACCACGGTCCGCGTGGGCCGTGCCCCGGGCCCCGGCGGAATCCCCTTGCACGGCCTCGTCCCCGCCGAGCGCGCCGCCGGTCTCAGCCGCGCCCACGTCGAGCTGCGGATCGCCGGCGGCACGATCCACGTCCGGGACCTGAGCACCTACGGCACCCGGCGGCGGACCACCGCCCGCCGTACCGGCCCCGACCCGTGGACGCCCCTGATGCCGGGCCGCGACCACGGCTTCCACGGCGGCGACGAACTGGAACTGGTCCGGGGCGTGGTGCTGGCCCGCAGCGGCCGCCGCTTCCCGACCGAACTCGCCCAGCGCTGGCTGAGCCACCGGCCACCGCAGGAGCCGGACTCGTCGACGACGACGTACGTGTGAACACACCCGACCTCGCCCCGGGGAAGAGCTGCACAGGGTGTCGGCCACAAGCCCTGGACGGCCGGACCGCGAACCGGTCGGTGGGCTCGCGGTGGGTCGGATCATGGGGTGGTGCGGGCGTGCTGCGCCGGGTTTCCCCGTAGTCCTCTGTACGCGAGGCCGAGGAGGCAGGAGTGGAGCAGCGCGGAGAGGGCCAGCGCCGTGAGGAAGTACCCGGTCGCCAGACCCGAGTCGCCGTTCGCGAAGTCGGGAAGGAGCAGGAGCATGCTGGTGGGAGCGGTGACCAGGATGATCCAGACGGCCGCGAAGCCAGTGTCCGCGGTCGCCGAGGCGAACACCATGGGGAGCGCCGCGGCTGCCACCAGGCCGAGGTAGACCAGCGAGGCGGGGTTGGCGAACGTGAGCCGGACGAGTGCGCGTGGGTGGATGTCTCGCATGATCGGTTCCTCCTGGGCGGACAGGACGCCGTGTCGGCGACGGTTCGATCGTGGCGTCGGAGCGGCGTCCGTCGCCTGAGTAGCGCTACTCAAACCCTGGTGGGTGGCAGTGCGTTGCGGGCCGTGGAGCTGATCACGACGGTCGCCGTGAGGGCGGTGATGGTGGTCGGCGTGCTCGCCGGGCGGCGGCGGGTCGCGCACATCCCCTGCGGGCTCGTGTCGAAGGAGTTCTCCTGGTCGGCCCGTCGCCGAGACGTGGCCGGATCGAGGAGGCAGGGGTCGGCGACATCGACGGGGACGTCCCCGTCGATCCCACCACCGTGTGGGCCCACCGGCATGCGGTCGGAGCCTGCGTCGATCCACCACGAGCGTCATGCGCCTGTCTGCCCACCTGCCCACCTGCCCGCCTGCCCGCCTGCAAGCTTCGCGAGCTTCTTGTAGCAGGTCAGCGCGGCGGCTGCGGCCAAGACTCGGCTCTGCCAGGCCTCGGCTCTGCCAGGCGTTGCGGACCACGTACGGGATCTTGAGACCACGAGCAGCCCATGGCAGGCTCATGCCGCATGATCGATGAATTCGCGAAAGGCAACCTGCACGGGAGACTGCGGCGGGACCGCGAGGCGCTGCTCTGGAAACTCGACGGCTTGTCCGAATACGACGCCCGCCGACCTTTGACGGCGACCGGGACCAACCTCCTCGGCCTGGTCAAACACGTGGCCACCGTCGAGGCCAGGTACTTCGGCGAGGTCTTCGACCGCCCTTCCCCGGAACCGCTGCCCCGGTGGCAGGACTCCGACGGCAGCGATCTGTGGGCGACCGAGGACGAGACCCGCGATCAGATCATCGGGTTCTACCGGCGCACGTGGGAGCACTCGGACGCCACGATCGACGGGCTTCCCCTCGACGCCCCCGGCCACGTGCCGTGGTGGCCGGAACCTCATGCCGACACGAACCTCTTCGCCGTCATGGTCCATGTCCTCGGCGAGTCCATCCGGCACGTCGGGCACGCCGACATCCTGCGCGAGGGCGTCGACGGCCGGACCGGGTTGCGTGCCGAACACGAGAAGCAGGTCGACGAGGAAGCCCGTGCGGCCTACCGCGCGAAGATCGAGCAGGCCGCCAGAGCGGCCGCACCCGTCAAGGCGTAGAAACCGTCTCACGGGACGTGATGTTCGTGCGGCGTGACGCCGGTCGCGGGTGCTGATCCATCGAAGCGTCTGGTTCCTGATGAACTCGGGGAGTCGGCCGCCCCGTTGCTGCCGTCGTTCGCTGCTCGTCCGCAAGGTGGCGGGACCGCTCCGTGTGACGAGCGGGCCGGTTCACGGCCATGGTGGACGCGCCTGTGACGTCGGCTGTACCGGGCGGCTGTACCGGGCCGGTTGCACCGGATGGTCGCGCCGGGCGGTCGTGGACCCGGCGGGCGGAGGGCGGTCCCGGCCGTCAGCGCCTCTGCTGCTTGCGGAAGGCGGAGGGCGCGACGCCCACGTGGCGGGTGAAAACCCTGGTGAAATAGGCGGGGTCGGGATACCCGACGTCCCGTCCGACGAGCGAGACGGGACGGTCGGTGTCGGTGAGCAGGGTCTTGGCCCGGTCGATCCGGCGACGCGTCAGGTACACCGTGGGCGGGGAACCGGTGATCCGACGGACGGCGGTGATGAGGGTGTCGCGGGACACCGCCAGTTCCTGGGCGATGTCGCCGATCCGCACCGGGCCGTCGGCGGCGTCGAGCAGTTGCAGCGCACGGCGTCCGATGTCGGGGCGGGCGCGGCCGGGATCCGCGGACCTCGGTCGGCCGCTGCCCACGGCGGTGATCAGGGCGTGGAGGGAACTCGTGGCGGCCAGGTGGCTGTCGAGCGATTCGGGCCCGGTGAGCAGGTCCAGGACCCGGACGCACAGGGCACGGGCCTCGTCGGGATCGGCCGGCTCGGCGACCGGGTGCTCGGCGCCGAGACGACCGAGATCCCGGTAGGCTGCCGCGGCGGGCCCCTCGAACAGCACCCAGTACTCGTCCCAGCCGTCCGGCGACGGCCCGTAGCGGTGGCCGATCCCGGGCGGCAGCCAGAAGAACGACCCCGGTCGCACCTCGTGCCGGCTCCGGCCCTGGAGCTCCAGGAACCCCGCCCCGCGGAGCACGAGGACACCGGCGTGGCAGTTCAGGACGCGTTCGGCCTGGAGGCGTCGCTGACCGAGGATCCGCCCGGCCCCGGTCACCGCGATTCCCAGCGCCCGCACGCCCGCCGGCGGGGTGCGGTACCGCGCCACGGAGTCCACCCCGCCCTCACCCACGTCGGCCGCCACCCGCCACACCTCCTTCGACAATCGTCCAAGTTTTCTCGGAATCCGTGCATGGTGCCTCGTCAGCGCCAGGAGCGACGATCCCGTCATGCGTACGAGACAGTCGGACCGGCCGCTGCCGACCACCCTCAGATCCAACGGCTACCACCTGGACACGAGCGAGCGCAGACTCGGACGCCTGGACCCGGTCCCGGCGTCCGAACGTCACGACCCGCACGCCCTGCGGGCCCGCCTCGCCCAGGACGGCCACCTCTACCTGCCGGGCTTCTTCGACCGCGCGACGATCGAGGGCTTCCGCCGCCACTACTTCGCCACCCTGGCCCAGGCTGGACTGACCCGTCCGGGCTCCGATCCGCTCGAAGGACTCGCCGGGGCCGCCGGGGACCTGGACCGGGCGCGCCTGCGCCACCTGCTGTTCCGGCAGATCGTCCCCGGACGGGAGTACGAGGACCTCTGCCGGCACCCGGACCTGGTCGCCTTCCACCGCGGGCTGCTCGGCACCGACGACGTCCACCTGCACCGCAGGAAGATCATCCGCCATGTCGGCCCGGGCGAGTCGGGCATCGGTACCGCCACACAAGCCCACTACGACCTCGTCTACCTGCGGGAAGGCACCGACCGCGTCGTCTCCTCCTGGATTCCCCTGGGCGACTGCCCCCTTACCCAGGGCCCGCTCGTCTACCTGGAAGGCAGCCACCACCGCGTCCTGGCGGACGAGGCCGCCGGCCGTCTGCGCCGCCCCGCCGCGTCGATCACCGCGGACCTCCCCGCCCTGGCCGAGGAGTACGACTCCCGGTGGCTCGTCACCGACTTCGCGGCCGGGGACCTCATGGTGCACAGCGCCCACATCATCCACGCCTCCCTCGACAACCAGGACCCCACCGGGCGGTTCCGCCTCTCCACCGACATCCGCTACCAGGCCGCCTCGGACCCTGTCGACGCCCGATGGCAGGACCACTGGCACGACCAGGACGGTCTGTGACGCCCCCTCTGCACGGCAGCCTCCTGACCCGGCCCGCGACCTGCCCCTGACCGAGCGCTTCACCCGCATCGCGCGAGCCGGCTTCGACGGCGTGCGGATGAACGTGGACGGTCGCAGATGCGCTGTGTCTCGGCCCCAGGCGTGCTGTGCCTCGGCCCCGGATGCCGTGGCGAGGACGACTCGGGCTTCCTCGGAGCCGGCGGACCCGCCCCCTGTCAGCTGTGTTCGAGGCTCCGAGCGATGCGCTGCCCAAGCCTGGCCCGGCAGTCCGGCCACTCCGCTGCGGTGATCGAAAAGATCGCGGAGTCACGGAGGAGACCGTCCTCGCCAGGGGCCCATGACCGGGACCAGTTCCGCAGCACGCCTTCGAAACGGGCGCCTACCCCTTCGATCGCAGCCCGGCAACGGGTGTTGCGCGCGTCCGTCTTCAAATCGACACGCGCCACCCCCCAGTTCTCGAACGCGTGCCTGAACAGCAGGTACTTGGCCTCGGTGTTCATCCCGGTGCCTTGAGCCGACGCCGCGAGCCAGGTGAAACCGACCTCGATCGCGCACAGGCCCTCTCCCGTCGGCCACGGTCGCGGATCCCAGTAGGCCGTGGCCCCGACTGCCCGCCCTGACACACGATCCACCTGCGCGTAAGGAGCGAGCTTCCCGGCAGCGGCGCGGGCGAGCTGGGCGTCGATGTATCCCTCGACCTCGGCGGCCGTCGGCACCCACGTGAACCCGTACGAGTCACGGTTCTCCTCCACCGCCGCGGCCAGGTCCTCCGCATGGCGGTGATCCAGCGGCTCCAGGCGTACGCGTGTGCCTTCCAGAACCGGTCCCTCAAGCGCGAAGTCCATTGATCACCACTCCACTGTCAGCACGGATTGCTCGCTCTGCCCCGCAGGTATGGACCGCACAGTTCCAGAGCCGCCGCTCCATGTCGCATGAATTACGCGGTGCCGGAGCAGCCCGGAAAGGGGCGGAGCGCTGGACGTCCACCCGTACGCAGCGGGGGAGCCAGGGGCGTACGCCGCAGCAGCGGGCGTGGTGAGCCGGAACGCCCAAGGGGGCGGCTACCGGCGGGACGACTCCTGGCAGGACGCCCGCCTCTCGGGTCAGGTGGTGAGGGCGTGCCCGGTCGTCGAGTCGACATGCTCCGGGATCTCGTCGTGTCGATCGCCCACGGTCGGTGTCCCGGTGGGCTCGAACATGAGGATCGCGGCGCCGGACGGAGCGTGTGGCTTGTGCTCTGTGCCTCGGGGGACGGTGAAGACCGCCCCCTGCGGGAGCAGCACCGTGCGCTCCCCGCCGGACTCGCGCAGGGAGATGCGCAGTTCGCCGTCGAGTACCAGGAAGAACTCGTCGGTGTCGTCGTGGACGTGCCAGATGTGTTCGCCCTCGCCCTTGGCGATGCGGACGTCGTAGTCGTTGACGCGCGTGACGATGCGGGGGCTCCACAGGGCGTCAAAGGAGGCCAGAGCCTTGCCGAGGAGGAGGGGTTCGTTGTTCATGGGCTCATCCTGAGTCGTTTCGCACGACCGCGGTGAGTGCTAGGAATCGCATATGACGAAAGAATCCTCGCACGCGGCCCACACGGCGGGCGTACACCGGGTCGTCGTGATCGTGGACGAGAACTCGAACCCCTTCGAGCTCGGCTGCGCGACCGAGGTCTTCGGTCTGCGCAGACCGGAGATCGGCCGTGATCTCTACGACTTCGGGCTCTGTTCCCCCGAGCCCCGCACCCTGATGCGAGACGGGTTCTTCACGCTCACGGGAGTCGCCGACCTGGAAGCGGCCGACGCGGCGGACACCCTGATCGTCCCCAACCGCCCGGACACCGAAGTGCCCCGCCGTCCCGCCGTGCTCGATGCCGTCCGCCGGGCACACGCCCGCGGTGCGCGCCTGGTCGGCTTCTGCAGCGGAGCCTTCACCCTGGCCGAGGCCGGGGTCCTCGACGGGCGCCGGGCCACCGCGCACTGGCAGTGGGCGGATTCCTTCCGGGCCCGCTTCCCCTCGGTCCGGCTGGAAACGGACGTGCTGTTCGTGGACGACGGTGACATCCTCACCGCGGCGGGGAGCGCGGCCGCGCTCGATCTCGGGTTGCATCTGGTTCGCCGCGACCACGGCGCGGAGGTCGCCAACTCCGTGAGCCGGCGGCTGGTCTTCGCGGCGCACCGGGACGGTGGGCAGCGGCAGTTCGTGGAACGTCCCATGCCCGACCTGCCGGACGAGTCCCTGGCACCTGTCCTGGCCTGGGCTCAGGAACGGTTGGACGCACCGCTCACGGTGTCCGGCCTCGCGGCGCGTGGGGCGGTCAGTCCTGCGACTCTGCACCGCCGCTTCCAGGCGCAACTGGGCACGACGCCGCTGGCGTGGCTGACGGGGGAACGGCTGGCCCTGGCGTGCCGGTTGATCGAGCGAGGCGAGTCCCGGTTCGAGGTGGTCGCGCGACGCAGCGGGCTTGGCACCGCTGCCCATCTGCGCACGCTGATGCGTCGCGAGACCGGCATCACGCCGTCGGCGTACAGGGCCCGGTTCGGGCCGCAGGCGAACTGACGGCGGGCATCCGCCCGTGACGAACCACGTCCGCTTCGTCATCCGTCTCCCGTCCGCCGGACACGAAGCCCGGACACGAAGCGAGGACACGGCCTGCCCGCACACCGGATCCCGCCGCCGGCAACCGTGCTGACCTGCGAAGTGTGCATTGCGGCCCGCGGGGGAGGATGGTGGGACCGACCGGACCGATCCGGGTTACCGTCGGCGCCCCACCTTCCCGCCGGCGGCGATGTCGCCTCGAAACCAGGCTCCGACGCCTGGGATCCCGCGGAGGCAAGCGGGAGCACACTGCCGGAGGGCCACCTCGCAGCGCAGGATCGAGGCGCATCACCATGACACCCGACCGACCCCGACACCACGAGACCAGCTCCCGCCTCCACCTCGTCGACGGCGCGCCCGCCTGGCGCGCCCGCCACGGCAACGCTCTCGTCCGCTACACCCCGACCGCCCGCCCGGACACGGCCGCGCTGCTCCTGAGCGGCGAGTTCGACGCCGAGACCGTCGGCTGCCTGCGCGAAGCCCTCGACGCGGTGCGCACCCCGCAGATCGAGCGGGTCCTGCTGGACCTGGCGGGCATCGGCTTCGGCGATTCCGCGCTCGTCCACGCACTGACCGACACCCGGCGCCGGCCGGAGAAGCACATCCTCCTCGGCCCGCTCACCAGGCAGTTTTCCCGGGTGCTCGACCTGACGGACAGCCGGCGCCGGCTCGACATCGCCTTCGACGACGCGGCCTGACCGACCCCGCTTCCACCACGGCCGGGCGGACGGCGGGCCTGTACGGCTGTGCTCGTCTCCGGCAAGGACACCACCGACAAGGACACCACCGGCAACACCCTCCTGGCTCCGGCCGACAGCGGCCGCCGACCAGGTCCGACGGGTACCTTCCTGCCGCATACGGCACCCCCGGCCCTCCCTCTCTCGCCGGGACTCCCACCACAGCCTCACCGCCGCGCTTCCGGCCGCGCAGCGGGACGGCGGCGGACGGGCCGAGAGGGTCCGTACGCCGCCCTGGTACGCGTCCTGAGGCGTCACGACACAGCATGATGAAGGCATGCGTACTCGGCCTGTGCTCGTCTACGACGGAGACTGCGGCTTCTGCACGACGTCGGCGAATTTCGCCGAACGACGTGTACGGCCTCGCTGCGACATCGTCCCGTGGCAGTTCGCGGACCTCGGCGCCCTTGGCGTCACGCGGGAGCGTGCGGAGTACGAGGTGCTGTGGGTGACGCCGGCCGGAGCCGTGGAGGGAGGGGCCCGGGCCGTCGCGAAGGCCCTCCTGAGCGCGGGCGGAGCCTGGGCGGTCTTGGGCGCGGCGCTCCTGCTGCCCGGCGTGCGGTGGGCAGCCCGACGCGTCTACCGGCTCGTCGCGGCCCACCGACACCGGCTCCCGGGAGGAACACCGGCCTGCGCCATGCCCCGCCGCCCCCGGTGACCGGAGTTTCCGGGGGAGTGGCGCTTTCGGGGAGCGGCGGGCAAGGCAGGCGGGTGAGGTCCGCGGGGAGTGCGAGCGCCGCGACGTCGTGGAACGGCGCTTCGACCGCCTGAAGCAGTGGCGCGGCGTCGCCCCCCCCGCCACGACAGGACCGCCCGGTCCCGCCGCCCTGCCTACAGGCTCAGCACGTACCACTGCTTGGCGGACCGGCCACGCAGATAGAGACACCGGCCTCGGCCGACGGGGCGTGCGTACCCCTGGAGTGGTGATCCGTTGGGCATCGTGAGCACCGCTTCCTCGACCACGATCGCTTCACTCGGTGCCATGCCGCAGTAGTGCAGCCTGTCCCTTCGGCCGGAGTCACGGGGACCACCGCCCAGAAAGAGCACCTGGTCGCCCTGAACGGCCAGGCCAAGAGGGGATTTCACAGGGCTCTTCCGCACGTGGAGCCGCCCGTCGGCCCGTGCTTCGAGCAGCGGGAAGGAGGGCCAGTAGACGGCCCAGGCAGCCGAGTCGACGACGTTGAGGGCGTAGACCGTGTCGATGTGCGCGGCACCCTGGGGAGCCCGGTACCCCCACAGGTGGTTGCCCCCGCTGTCCCAACGGGCCAGGCCGGCCGCGCTGATGGGGTCGACGTAGACCCCTTCGTCGTAGTAGGCGCTCCAGAGGTTGTTCCGACGGTCCGCCATCATGAACTCCACCGCGGCACCCAGGGCGAAGTCGCGGCGGGGACGGCCGTCACGACCGAAGATCTGAGCGTTGCGTTCCCCGGAGGAACCGCTGCCCTGCAGGACCAGACGGCCGTTGGGCAGAGCGTCGAGGCGGTACGGCGTCAGGGCCACGCCTCGCAGGACCCGCTCCTGCGCTTCTCCCGCTTCGTCGACGACGAGAAGGGCGTCGAAAGGCAGACTCCGGGGGCGAGGCCGGGATTTCCCGTACGGGTTCGGCGGGAAGACCGCATCGGGACAGATCAACCACAGAGCCCTTCCCCACGCGTCCACCGTGGAAGCCAGGACCTTCCGGTCGTCGTACTGCCGAGGCAACAACGCGTAGGGGCGCAGTGCCACCTTCTTCAAAAGACCACCTCGCGGGGGAAGGAATACGGCAGCCCATCATCCCCGAGGCGCACGCGCGGCCCGACATCGGGCCGCGCGGTTCCCGGAGCAGCGCGGCCACCCGGGAGTGTGCCGCCCGCCGAGCATCATGTCCGGGTCTCGGCGTCGAGGACGGCCTGCCACCGCTTGAGCTCCGCGAGCGTGCTCCGGACCTCGCGGTGGTCACGGCTGCCGTATATGCGGGCCTCGTCCTGGGCGAGCTCTCGCAGCGCGTCCACGGCACCCGCCGGGTTGCCGTCCGCCCCGATCAGAGCCGCCCGGTGGTATCGGGTCAGCAGCGTGTGCGGGTGGTCGGGGCCGAGGACGCGGGTGCGGTCGGTGAGGAGTTTGGCGTAGGCGTCGGCGGCGCCGGTGAGGTCGCCTGCTTTGCCGCGCCACTCGGCGAGGTTGCTGCGGGTGATGAGGGTGTCGGGGTGGTCGGGGCCGAGGGTGCGGAGGTGGTGGGTGAGGAGTTCGGCGTAGGCCTCCGCGGCTCCGGCGGGGTCGCCGGCCAGGCCGCGCCAGCGGGCGAGGTTGCTGCGGGTGATGAGGGTGTCGGCGTGGTGGGGACCGAGGGTGCGGAGGTGGTCGGTGAGGAGTTCGGCGTAGGCCTCCGCGGCTCCTGTGGGGTCACCGGCTTCGCCGCGCCAGGTGGCGAGGTTGCCACGGGCGACAAGGGTGTCGGGGTGGTCGGGGCCGAGGGTGCGGAGGTGGTGGGTGAGGAGTTCGGCGTAGGCCTCCGCGGCTCCCGCGGGGTCGCCGGCCAGGCCGCGCCAGCGGGCGAGGTGGCTGCGGGTGGCAAGAGTGCTCGGGTGGTCGGGGCCGAGGGTGCGGGTGCGGTCGGCGAGGAGTTCGGCGTAGGCGTGGGCGGCCCCGGCGGGATCACCTGCTACGCCGCGCCACTGGGTGAGGTGGCTGCGGGTGGTGAGGGTGCTCGGGTGGTCGGGGCCCAGGACGCGGAGTTGGTCGGCGAGGAGTTCGGTGAAGGCGTGGGCGGCGCCGGTGAAGTCGCCGGTCTGGCCGCGCCAGTCGGCGTGGTTGCCGCGGGTGATGAGGGTGTGGTGGTGGTCGGGGCCGAGGAGCTGGTGCGCGGTGGCGTGGAGGTGCTGGTAGTGGTCGCGGGCAGCGGCGACGTGTCCGGCTTGGCCGAGGGTGGTGCCGGCGCGGAAGAGCACAGCGTGCAGGCCGTCGTCGTGGGGGTCCCGGAGGACGGTGTGGGCGGTGAGGGACGCGGTGGCTGCGCGGTAGTTGGTGCTGGTGGGGTTCTCGTGTTCGGGCCAGGTCTCGAGGAGCGCGTCGGCGGCGACTGCTCCGAGCCGGTCGATCTCCCCGGGGGCACGTGTTTCCCGCAGCGTGCGCTGGAGGAGTTGGTGGGTGCGCAGGGTGTGGTCGGTGGTGATGTCCGTGAGGTGGAGCCGGTGGAGGACCCGCAGCGCCCGCTTCACGTCCCGCTCGGTCACGGGCCTGGCCGGAGTCCGCGTCCCGGCGTCCCGTGCCCGCTGGAGGTGCTGCTGGAGCGCCGGTGCCGCGGTGATGCCGTCGGGTGTGTTGCTGGGGTCGAGGAGCGCCAGAACATGCAGGAGCGGCTGGGCGAGTCCGGCGGGGGTGAGGGCGTTGGCGTAGTCGATGGACAGGGTCCAGGCGGCGGTGACGGTGTGGGCCTGCCGGTCGGGAAGGCCCTCGATCCCGGGCAGGGCGTCGTCCAGTGGCACCTCGCGGAGTTCCGCGCGGTACTCGTCCAGGGCGAGACCGTTCTCGCGGATGTAGCTGGCGGCCTGGGCGAGGGCGAGGGGGAGGTGACCGAAGTCGTCGGCCAGTTGCCGTAGCTCGGTGTCGTCCAGGTCGATGCCGGTACCGGTGAGGCGTTGCCGGAGGTAGTGGACGGCTTCGTCGGGGGTGTAGAGCCCGACGGTGATGTGCCGGCGTCCCTCGGTCAGCGCCGTGTCGCGGTTTCGGGTGGTGATGAGGGTGCGTCCGGTGGGTGTGGCCGGCGGCCACAGGTCGCGTAGCACCCCCGCGTCGGGGAGGTCGTCGAGGACGATGAGCCAGTGTTCACGGGTGGTCTGGAGCCAGGTGAGGAATCCCCGAGCCGCCTGGTCGGCGTTGTCGCCGGTGGCGAGGGGCACTCCCGCTCTGCCGAGTTCCTGGCCCGCCTGGGCGTAGGCGGCGGTGAGGGAGGCGGCGTCGGTAGCGGTGATCCAGAGCAGGAGGTCGACGGGCGGGACGGTGTCCGTCGGAGAGGCGAGCACGGTGCCGGTGGGTACCGGCAGACCGCTGGCCTGGCGGACCTGCTGGATGTGGTGGACGGCGAGCTGGGTCTTCCCCACGCCACCGAGTCCGGTGACGACGGCCGCCGCGTCGCCGGTGACGACGTCGGGTGCGTCGGCCCGGATGGTGGTGTCGCCGGCGGCCAGAGCCGCGGCGAGCTGGTCGACGACGGCGCGGTGCTGGTAGGCGGTGGCGAGTTCGGGAACGGTGCCGAACTGCCGCGGCCACACCGTCGCCCTTGCTTCACCGGTGGCGGCGGTGATGTCGTCGGCGGTGTGCCGGGTGCCGGGGAAAGCGTGCTCGGCCAGCACCGCAGCGAACGCCGGGTCGTCGAGGAGCCGGTGGACGGGTTCGGCGGTGAGGCGTCGTTCGCCCATGCCGGTGCCGTATTCGACGACGACGCCGACGAGGTGGCCGTCGGAGAAGATGGCGGTGCCGGAGGCGCCGGCCCAGGGGCGTTCCTTCTGCTGTGTGGCGGCGGGCCAGATCCGGCAGTCGAGGGCCCACCGCCTGCCCGCGGTGGTCAGGGGAGCGAGTTCGCCGCGGAGGTGCTCGTACTGGACGGTGCCGCCCGCGGCGGTGGAGAACGCGGGGACGCCGATCCCGGAGTAGGGGAGAGGCGCGGTGTCCTGAGGCCGTCCCCATCGCACGGCCGAGGTGTGGCCCGCGTCGGCGTCCTGGTCGAGACGGAGCAGCGCGACGTCCGGCACTCCCGGGTTGTCGGGGTCGGCGTCGGCGGCGGGCCAGACGACTGTTGCGGTGCGCTGGTGCAGCCCGGCCTCGGTGCGGGGGTGTCCGACCCAGACGGTGGCGCCTTCCGCGCGGATGCCGTCGTCGTGGACGACGTGGAGTGCGGTCAGCACGAGCCGGGGCCCGATGAGATAGCCGGACCCCGACCCCCCGACCGGCTGGTCGGGCTTGATGTAGACCGTCCGTTGAGCGTCCACCGTGGTCCCTCCGTACCCCGCTGCGTCAGCCTTCTGGTGGGTCGCCGTGTCAGGCGTCGCCGCCGGGCGGGGTGTCGGCTCCCGGCTGCCCGCCGGGTACGTTGTTGCGGCGGATG
>NZ_JBHTST010000071.1:0-39364 GCF_042794995.1 Streptomyces sp. NPDC056503 | reverse complement strand
CACCCCTGGTGGGGTGGCGGGCGCCGCCGTCTCGGGGGTTACGCCTTGTGGAGGTGGAAGGCGAGGGCGAGGGACTCGTCGGTGAAGGCGGGGCCGTACGCGGCGGCGTCCGGCTCGCCCTGGGCGTAGTCCGTGCACAGGACCTCGTCCGCGATGAGACCCGCGTGGGCCGTCAGGGCCTCCGCCGTCTCCGGCGACGTCGTCGTCCAGCGGAGCGCGATGCGGTCGGCGACGTCGAGACCGCTGTTCTTGCGGGCCTCCTGGATGAGGCGGATGGCGTCGCGGGCGAGTCCGGCGCGGCGGAGTTCGGGGGTGATCTCCAGGTCGAGGGCGACCGTGGCGCCGGTGTCGGAGGCCACCGACCAGCCTTCGCGGGGGGTTTCGGTGATGATGATCTCTTCGGGGGTGACGGTGATCGTTTCCCCGTCGACCTCCAGGGTCGCCTCGCCGTCGCGCAGGGCCAGCGCCAGCGCCGCCGCGTCGGCCGCGGCGACGGCCTTGGCGACGTCCTGGACGCCCTTGCCGAAACGCTTGCCGAGGGCGCGGAAGTTGGCCTTGGCGGTGGTGTCGACGAGGCTGCCGCCGACCTCGGAGAGGGAGGCGAGGGAGGAGACGTTCAGCTCCTCGGTGATCTGGGCCTGGAGCTCCGGGGAGAGGGCCGCGAAGCCGGTCGCCGCCACCAGCGCGCGGGAGAGCGGCTGGCGGGTCTTGACGCCGGACTCGGCGCGCGTGGCGCGGCCGAGCTCGACCAGGCGGCGGACGAGCAGCATCTGCTCGGAGAGCGTGGTGTCGATGAGCGCCGTGTCGGTCTCGGGCCAGGTCGCGAGGTGGACCGACTCCGGGGCGTCCGCCGTCACCGGGACGACGAGGTCCTGCCAGACCCGCTCCGTGATGAACGGGGTCAGCGGGGCCATGAGGCGGGTGACGGTCTCGACGACGTCGTGGAGGGTCCGCAGGGCGGCCTTGTCGCCCTGCCAGAAGCGGCGGCGGGAGCGGCGGACGTACCAGTTGGAGAGGTCGTCGACGAACGCGGAGACCAGCTTGCCGGTGCGCTGGGTGTCGTACGCCTCCATCGCCTCGGTCGTCTCGGCGACCAGCGTGTTCAGCTCGGAGAGCAGCCAGCGGTCGAGGACGGGGCGGTCGGCCGGCGCCGGGTCGGCGGCGGACGGCGCCCAGCCGGACGTGCGGGCGTAGAGGGCCTGGAAGGCGACGGTGTTCCAGTAGGTCAGGAGGGTCTTGCGGACGACCTCCTGGATGGTGCCGTGGCCGACGCGGCGGGCGGCCCAGGGGGAGCCGCCGGCGGCCATGAACCAGCGGACGGCGTCGGCGCCGTGCTGGTCCATGAGGGGGATGGGCTGGAGGATGTTGCCGAGGTGCTTGGACATCTTGCGGCCGTCCTCGGCGAGGATGTGGCCGAGGCAGACCACGTTCTCGTAGGAGGACTTGTCGAAGACGAGGGTGCCGACGGCCATGAGGGTGTAGAACCAGCCGCGGGTCTGGTCGATGGCCTCGGAGATGAACTGCGCGGGGTAGCGGGACTCGAAGAGTTCCTTGTTCTGGTACGGGTACCCGTACTGGGCGAAGGGCATCGAGCCCGAGTCGTACCAGGCGTCGATGACCTCGGGCACGCGGGTGGCGGTCTTGGCGCAGGTGGGGCAGGGGAAGGTGACCGCGTCGATGTAGGGGCGGTGCGGGTCGAGGCCCGACTGGTCGGTGCCCGTCAGCTCGGTGAGCTCCGCGCGGGAGCCGACGCAGGTGAGGTGGTCGTCCTCGCAGCGCCAGATCGGCAGCGGGGTGCCCCAGTAGCGGTTGCGGGAGAGGGCCCAGTCGACGTTGTTGGTGAGCCAGTCGCCGAAGCGGCCGTGCTTGACGGAGTCGGGGAACCAGTTGGTCTTCTCGTTCTCCTCGAGCAGGCGGTCCTTGACGGCGGTCGTACGGATGTACCAGGACGGCTGCGCGTAGTAGAGCAGGGCCGTGTGGCAGCGCCAGCAGTGCGGGTAGCTGTGCTCGTACGGGATGTGCCGGTAGAGCAGGCCGCGCGCTTCGAGGTCGGCGGTCAGCGCCTCGTCGGCCTTCTTGAAGAAGACGCCGCCGACCAGCGGGACGTCCTCCTCGAAGGTGCCGTCGGGGCGGACCGGGTTCACCACCGGCAGGCCGTACGCCTTGCAGACCTTGAGGTCGTCCTCGCCGAAGGCGGGGGACTGGTGGACGAGACCGGTGCCGTCCTCGGTGGTGACGTACTCGGCGTTGACGACGTAGTGGGCCTCGGCCGGGAACTCGACGAGCTCGAAGGGGCGCTGGTAGGTCCAGCGCTCCATCTCGACGCCGGTGAAGGACTCGCCGGTGGTGACCCAGCCCTCGCCGAGGGCCTTGTCGAGCAGCGGCTCGGCCACGACGATCTTCTCGTCGCCGTCCGTGGCGACCACGTAGGTGACCTCGGGGTGGGCGGCGACGGCCGTGTTGGAGACCAGGGTCCAGGGGGTCGTCGTCCAGACGAGGAGAGCGGCCTGGCCGGCGAGCGGGCCGGAGGTCAGCGGGAAGCGGACGTAGACCGAGGGGTCGACGACGGTCTCGTAGCCCTGGGCCAGCTCGTGGTCGGAGAGGCCGGTGCCGCAGCGCGGGCACCAGGGGGCGACGCGGTGGTCCTGGACGAGCAGGTCCTTGTCGAAGATCTGCTTGAGCGACCACCAGACCGACTCGATGTAGGAGGGGTCCATGGTGCGGTAGGCGTCGTCGAGGTCGACCCAGTAGCCCATCCGGGTCGTGAGCTCGGCGAAGGCGTCGGTGTGGCGGGTCACCGACTCGCGGCACTTCGCGTTGAACTCCGCGATGCCGTACTCCTCGATGTCCTTCTTGCCGGAGAAGCCGAGCTCCTTCTCGACGGCGAGCTCGACCGGGAGGCCGTGGCAGTCCCAGCCGGCCTTGCGGGCCACGTGGTAGCCGCGCATGGTGCGGAAGCGGGGGAAGACGTCCTTGAAGACGCGGGCTTCGATGTGGTGGGCGCCCGGCATGCCGTTGGCGGTGGGCGGGCCCTCGTAGAAGACCCACTCGGGGCGGCCCTCGGACTGCTCCAGGGTCTTGGCGAAGACCTTGTTCTCCTGCCAGAAGTCGAGCACGGCGTGCTCGAGCGCGGACAGGTCGACCTGGGCGGGCACCTGGCGGTACTGCGGCGTGGTCATGCGGCGGACTCTCCTCCGGACGGACATTTCCTGCTTCCGTCGGAGGGACGAGAGCCGTGCTCCCGCGGTACCACCCTCCTTGGCTCCGGACGTGACCGTCCGGGGCCCCCTCATTGGGGTCGCGACACCGGGTCTAGTCGCCGCGCTTCGTGGTGCGTGTCCACGCGGCTTTCTTCCGGCAGCTCCGGGGTGATGCTTCGCATCGGGCTCGCCCCCGGGCTCTCACCGTCCCCGGGTCGCTCATGGCTCGCGTACGACGCTACTGGTCCCCATCGACGCCTCTCGCTGAGGCCAGTGTACGGGGCGTGGGGGCGCCGGGCCGACCGGATTGCGGGTGACCCGAATGGGCACACGGGGCGGGCCGGGTTCCGGGAGGCCGTGTGGGGGACGGGCGGGGCGGATAACCCGGCGGGGAGCTGGGCACCACTTCCCACGGGTCCGCCCGGCGGCCCTCGGGGCGGGCGGAATGGGCGGCGTGCCCCGTTGCCGCGCGCCTTGGGCCGATTTATCGTCCCAGCACGATGCGCGAGCAAGATCACAAAATGTGAAGGGGCCGCGACATGGTGGCGAAGAAGACCGCCGCGAAGCACTCCCCGGCCGCCGCCGGGGACCCCGGGTCCGCCGGTTCCCCGGGCGATCCCGGGGCCCCGGACGGCGCGGCCGGGGAGAAGCCGGCGAAGGCCCCGAGGAGCCCCGCGAGGAAGACGGCGGCGAAGACGACGAAGAAGGCGGCGGCGAAGAAGGCGGCGAGCAGGGCGGCGCCGGAGAAGACCGCCGCGCGGGAGGCCGCCGCCGGCGCGGAGTCCGGTGGGCCGGACGCCTCCGGGACCGGGGCGCCCCCGGAGGCGAACCGGACCGCGAAGAAGTCCGTGAAGAAGACCGTGAGGAAGACCGCCGGCCGCAAGGCCGCCGCGAAGAAGCAGACAGGAGCCAGGACGGTGGCAGCGAAGAAGACCGCGGGTGGCGTCACGACCGCCGACGACGACGAGGCGGCGGTGCCTCCGGCGCGTACCGGGGAGCTCGCGGTACGGCCCGGCGAGGACCCGTGGACGCCGGACGAGGTCGCGGAGGCCCGCAGCGAGCTCCAGGCCGAGGTGCTGCGCCTGCGCAGCGAGCTGGTCCACTCCCAGGAGGAGCTGACCGGGCTGATGCGGGACTCCGGCGACGGTGCCGGTCACGACGAGGCCGACACCGGCACCAAGAACATCACCCGCGAGCACGAGCTGGCCCTGGCGGCGAACGCGCGGGAGATGCTGGAGCAGACCGAGCACGCCCTGGAGCTGCTCGACGCGGGCACGTACGGCCTCTGCGAGGTCTGCGGGAAGCCCATCGGCAAGGCCCGCATGCAGGCCTTCCCCCGCGCCACCCTCTGCGTGGAGGACAAGCAGAAGCAGGAGCGGCGCGGCTAGGCCGTCTCTTTCGGGGTCCTCTCGGATTCCTCCGGAGCGGGCCGGGGCCGGCGGGATCCGGAGGGGGCGGCCCGGACTCCGCCGCCCCGAGGTCGGGACCGGCGGCGCGGACTGCCGGTCTCGCACGTCTGTGCCGTACCCTCGGGGCACGGTCAGGCAACGAGGTACGAGGGACTCACTCACGTGGCAGAGACGGAGAGCGTCATCGGTACGCCGGATTCAGCACCGGATGCGGCGGAGGCCGAGGAGCGGCCCAGGGGCAGGCGGCGGATCGTCGCGCTCTTCGTGGTGGCCGTGCTCGCCTATCTGATCGACCTCGGCAGCAAGATCGTCGTGGTCGAGAAGCTGGAGGGCCGCGAGCCGATCAAGGTGATCGGCGATCTCCTCCGCTTCGAGGCGATCCGGAACCCGGGCGCGGCCTTCGGCATGGGCGAGGCCTTCACCATCGTCTTCACGGTGATCGCCGCGGCCGTCATCGTGGTGATCATCCGGCTGGCCCGGAAGCTCTACAGCCTGCCCTGGGCGATCGCCCTCGGCCTGCTGCTCGGTGGCGCGCTGGGCAACCTCACGGACCGGCTGTTCCGCTCGCCGGGCGCCTTCGAGGGAGCGGTCGTGGACTTCATCGCCCCGGCCCACTTCGCCGTCTTCAACCTCGCCGACTCGGCGATCGTCTGCGGCGGCATCCTGATCGTCATCCTCTCCTTCCGGGGCCTCGACCCGGACGGCACCGTCCACAAGGACTGAGCGCGCAGGACAGAGGACTCCCCGCACAAGGCATACTCGACGGGTGAGCACGAGTCCCGAGATCCGCACCCTGCCCGTTCCCGATGGCCTGGAGGGCGAGCGCGTCGACGCCGCCATCGCCCGTATGTTCGGGTTCTCCCGTACGAAGGCGGCCGAGCTCGCAGCGGCGGGCAAGGTCCAGGTCGACGGCTCCGTCGTCGGCAAGTCCGAGCGGGTCAGCGGCGGCGCGTGGCTGGAGGTCGAGATGCCCGGCGCCCCGGCGCCCGTGCAGATCGTCGCCGAGCCCGTCGAGGGCATGGAGATCGTCCACGACGACGACGACATCGTCGTGATCATGAAGCCGGTCGGGGTCGCGGCCCACCCCAGCCCCGGCTGGACCGGCACCACCGTCATCGGCGGCCTCGCCGCCGCCGGCTACCGGATCTCCACCTCCGGCGCCGCCGAGCGCCAGGGCATCGTGCACCGGCTCGACGTCGGCACCTCCGGCCTGATGGTGGTCGCCAAGTCGGAGTACGCGTACACCTCGCTCAAGCGCCAGTTCAAGGAGCGCGTGGTCGACAAGCGCTACCACGCGCTCGTCCAGGGGCACCCGGACCCGCTGAGCGGCACCATCGACGCGCCGGTCGGCCGGCACCCGAACCACGACTACAAGTGGGCCGTGACCGCCGACGGCAAGCCGTCCGTCACCCACTACGACCTCATCGAGGCCTACCGCGCCGCCTCGCTGCTCGACATCAAGCTGGAGACCGGCCGCACCCACCAGATCCGGGTGCACATGTCGGCCCACCGCCACCCCTGCGTCGGCGACGTCACCTACGGCGCCGACCCGACCATGGCCAAGCGCCTCGGCCTGACCCGCCAGTGGCTGCACGCGGTCCGGCTGGGCTTCGAGCACCCGGGCGACGGGCAGTGGGTCGAGTTCTCCTCCACCTACCCGGCCGACCTCCAGACCGCGCTGGACCGCATCGAGGCGGAGAGCCGGTGACCGCGGCGCGACCGGTGAGCGAGGCGTACGCGGTCCGCGAGGCCGTCGGCGAGGGCGACCTGGAGGCGTGCTTCGCGGTCCGCCGCGAGGTCTTCGTCGAGGAGCAGGGCGTCCCCCGGGAGCTTGAGTACGACGCGTACGACGCCACCGCCGTGCACGTCCTCGCGGTCCGCGCGGACGGCGTGCCGCTGGGCACGGGGCGACTGCTCCACGGGGCCGACGCGACCGGCAAGACCGGTGCGGACGCCTCCGTCGGATCGCTGGGCCGGCTCGCGGTCGCCGAGGCGGCGCGTGGCCTCGGTGTCGGCGCGGCGCTGGTCCGGGCCATCGAGGACGCGGCCCGCGAGCGCGGTCTGAGCGCCGTCGACCTGCACGCCCAGACCCACGCCCTCGGCTTCTACGAGCGGCTGGGGTACGTGGCGTACGGCGGGGAGTTCCCCGACGCGGGGATGCCGCACCGGGCCATGCGACGGGTGCTCTGACGGCTCCCGGACACGACTCGGGGCCCGGTCCGGTGGGACGCGGGCCCTTGCGGACGCCCGGGGCGGTCCACGGCGCGCCCGGGTGCGGTGCTCGTGGCGTCGGCTGCTTCCCGGTGCGGCGGCCGTGCGGTCGTCCGGTCGCGGGGCCGGTGCGCTGACCGCTCCGGCCTCCGCCGTTTCCGCCGTGGGCGGGCGGGCGGGCTGCCGCCGGCGCGGCCGAGCCGGCGCCGGGCGCGCCCGCGACGGCGAGCAGGGGGCCGCCGCGCGGTGTCCGATGTCCTGCCCTCACATGACACCCTCCCCATGTGGTTGGAATGTCCCTTTTACGATGGGCCTTCGATCTTCGACCGGCTCAAGGGGACACCGTGGACCAGCTCGCCCTGCTGTTCTTGCTGCTGCTCGGGGCGGTGCTCACCGTCCCGCTCGGCGACCGGCTCAAGCTGCCCGCGCCCGTCCTGATGACGCTCCTCGGCATCGTGCTGGCCTTCCTGCCGTTCGTGCCGAACGTCGACATCCCGCCCGAGTTCATCCTTCCGCTGGTGCTGCCGCCGCTGCTGTACGCCTCGGTGCAGCGGACCTCCTGGCGGCAGTTCGCGGCGAACCGACGGCCGATCTTCCTGCTCGCGGTCGCCCTGGTCTTCGTGACCACGGCCGCGGTCGGCGCGGTGGCGAACGTCCTGGTGCCGGGCATCCCGCTGGCCGCGGCGCTCGCGCTCGGCGCCCTGGTCGCCCCGCCGGACCCGGTCGCGGCGACCGCCGTGGCCGGCTCGCTCGGACTGCCCCGGCGCCTCGTGTCGATCCTGGAGGGCGAGGGGCTCTTCAACGACGTGACCGCGATCGTGCTCTACCACGTGGCCATCGCGGCCGTGGTCAGCGGCGAGTTCTCCTGGCCCCAGGCGCTGGGCCAGTTCGTCCTGTCCGCCGTGGTGGCGGTCGTGATCGGCCTCGCCCTCGGCTGGGTCACCAACAAGCTCATGGGCTTCCTCGGCGACGCCACCCTGCAGACCGGCCTCACCCTCCTCGTGCCCTTCGTCTCCTACGTCCTCGCCGAGGAACTGCACGGCTCCGGCGTCCTCGCGGTGCTCGTCACCGCCCTCTTCCTCGCCGAGTACGCGGTCGACGCCGACGACGTGATGGGGCGGCTCGCCGGGCAGACCTTCTGGGAGATCGTCGACACCCTGGTCACCGGCATCGCCTTCGGTCTCATCGGCCTGGAGCTGATCCACGTCCTCGGCGTCGCCGAGGGGCACGTGGGCGAGATGCTCGGCTGGGGCGCGGTGGTCGTCGCCGTCGTCGTCGGGGTCCGGCTGCTGTGGCTGCTGCCGGCCGGCTGGCTGGCGCAGAAGTTGCACGACCGGCGGGACCTCGACGAGGAGATCCCGACGAGCTGGCGGGAGACGGTCGTGATGTGGTGGTCCGGGATGCGCGGGGTGGCCTCGGTCGCGCTCGCCCTCGCCATCCCCCGCACCATCGACGACGGCTCGCCCTTCCCCGGCCGGGACGAGCTGATCTTCCTCGCCTTCTGCGTGATCCTCGCCACCCTGGTGGTACAGGGGCTCACGCTGCCGTGGCTGGTGCGCACGCTCGGCGTCGAGGCCGACGCCGACGCCGAGCGGGCCTTCGAGCGGGAGCTGGCGCTGCGGGCAGCCAAGGCCGCCAAGCGCCGCCTGAAGGAGATCGAGGAAGTCGAGGAGCTGCCCGAGGAGATCGCCGAGCGGCTCCAGCGCGGGGCCTTCGACATCGGGGCGCGGATCAGCCCGGACATGGTGGACGAGGAGCGGCGGGCCGCCTTCACCGAGCGGGCCGAGCGGGTGAAGAAGCTCCAGTCGATCCAGCGGGAGATGATGTCGGCCGCGCGGCACGCCGTGCTCTCCGCGCGCAGCGAGCCGGGGGCCGACCCCGAGGTGGTGGACCGGGTGCTGCGCCATCTCGACGTGCGCTCACTGCGCTGACCTGGGGGTTCCGGCGTGTCGTCGGTGGCGGGTGGCAGGATGGCGCGCATGGACATCATGCTTTTCCACTCGGTGCACGGGAAGCGCCCGGCCGTCGAGGCCGCCGCCGGCCGGCTGCGGGCCGCCGGCCATCAGGTGTGGGTGCCGGACCTCTTCGACGGCTGGACCACCGACTCGGTGGAGGAGGGCATGGCGAAGAAGGACGAGATCGGCTCGGACGAGCTGCTGAAGCGCGCGGTCCTGGCCGCCGCCCCCTACTCGGAGCGCGGTCTCGTCTACGCGGGCTTCTCCTTCGGCGCCTCGGTCGCGCAGACCCTGGCGCTCGGCGACGAGAAGGCGCGCGGGCTGCTGCTGCTCCACGGCACCTCGGACCTCGCGCCGAACGCCTCGGTGGACGCCCTGCCGGTGCAGCTGCACGTGGCCGAGCCGGACCCGTTCGAGACGGACGACTGGCTGTCCGCCTGGTACCTCCAGATGCGCAAGGCCGGGGCGGAGGTGGAGGTCTACCGCTACCGGGGGGCCGGGCACGTCTACACGGACCCGGAGCTGCCGGACTGGGACGCCGAGGCGGCGGACCGGACCTGGGCGATCGCCCTCGACTTCCTCGACGGGCTCGGCGAGGAGGACTGAGGACGGGGACGGCCCCCGGGGAGTGCTCCCCGGGGGCCGTTCACCGTGCGCGGACGGGCCGTCAGGCGCGGTACGCGGTCCAGTGGTCGTTCATCCGGGTCACCTGGCCCGTGGTGAACTGGTACATGCAGGAGTCGTACGTGTAGTCCATGAAGTTGTGGATCGGGTCCACACCGGACTTGGAGGCGCAGGAGTCGCGGCCGGTCGGGCACTCGTACGCCGGGGACTTCTCGGCCGGGGTGTCGGTGACGTAGTCGCCGTTGCCGTTACAGCCGCCCTGGAAGGTGTGGTAGAGGCCCATCCAGTGGCCCACCTCGTGGGTGGCGGTGTCGCCCTCGTCGTAGTTGGCCGCCGAGCCGCCCGGCAGGGAGGCGTCGAGGACGACCACACCGTCCATGGACGGGTTGGAGTTGTACGAGGTCGGGAAGGTCGCCCAGCCGAGCAGGCCGCCGCCGAGGTTGGCGGTGTAGAAGTTCAGCGCGCCGGCGCCGCCCTTGCGGAGGGTCTGCTTCATCTGCTTCTCGGCGGTGGAGCCGGAGGTCAGGTTGTACCAGGAGGCGTTGTCCGTGTAGTCGGTTCCGGCCAGCGAGAACTGGAAGCCGGTGTTGACGTTGCCGGTGCCCTGGCCGCCGTAGGCGGCGTTGAGGACGGCCATCTGGTTGCTGATCTGGGTGGCGGACAGCTTGCCCGTCGTGCCGCTGTGGACGACGTGGAAGTACACCGGGATGGTGACCACGGCGGCGGCGTCGGCCTGGGCGCTCACGCGGCCGCTGCTCTTGGCGGCGGCCAGCTTCTTGCGCAGGTCGTCGTCCATGGCCTTGGCCTTGGCGGCGGTGACCTCGTTGGGCTCGGCGGCGTGGCCGTCGGCACCGCGCGCCTTGCGCGCTCCGGACAGGGCGGCCGAGTCGTCGGCGCACTCCTCGGCGGAGGCGCCGGCCAGGGTGGGGGAGGCCTGGGCGACGACGGGGGCGGACAGGGGCGCCAGGGCCAGGGTTCCGGCCAGGACGGCAGTGCCGAGTACACGACGTGAGGTACGCGGCGATATACGGACAAGAGCACGCACAGGTGACTCCTCGCGGGGGGTTGTGGGGAGGTACTTCCTCGCCACGGCGGGGAGATTACGCGTCCATGTCAGACAGTGTTGAGCGGTGATCAAGCCCAATCATTCGTGGGGCAATTGGGGTCATCGGGAAGAAATTTTTCTGTGGCTTCCGGAGTTTGAGACGACGACGTAATCAAAGTGGCACCGGTGGCGGGTGGTGTGTCCGGATTCGAGCTCCCGGAGCCACCACCCGCCGTAGTCATGTGATCTCCCGTTAACAAAGAAGATCATGGCTGAAAATCGTCGGTCGATAGCCGGTCAGTCGTCGATCGGCCGTCCGTCGGTCATCGGCCGGCGGTCGATCAGATGACCGGCTGGTAGACCCGCTCCACGCGCTGCGTTCCGCTGAGCGTCCGGTAGGAGCGGGCCCAGGAGGCCGTCGCGGCCGGGTCGCGCTTGTCGGAGACCGTGTAGTAGTCCATCTGCGAGCGCGCGGCGGTCACGTCGAGGACGCCGTACCCGTGGTGGTCCATGTCCACCCACTTCACGTGCCGGTTGGCCGCCTTCACCGCGCCCGCCGCCACCACCGAGAGGGTCCCCGGGGCCACGTTCAGGAGGTCGTCCAGGTTGTCCGAGGTGACCGAGGTGACCACGAACTCGGTCGCCACCGAGGCCGAGAGCGGGTAGGTGGCCGCCTTGGCCGGAACGTCGTTGGCCCAGGCCATGTGGATGTCGCCGGTCAGGAAGACGGTGTTCCTGATCGCCCGCGAACCCAGGTGCGCGAGCAGCTCCTTGCGGTCGTCGGTGTAGCCGTCCCACTGGTCGACGTTGACCGCGATCCCCTCGGTGGGCAGCCCCATCAGCTCGGCGAGCGGCTCCATCAGGTACGCGGGCAGCGAGCCGAAGGCGACCGGCGAGATCATCACCGAGGTGCCGACCAGCTGCCAGGCGGCGTCCGAACCGGCCAGCCCGGACTTCAGCCAGTCGAGCTGCGCCCGGCCGGTGATCGTACGGGCGGGGTCGTCGACCGGCCCGGAGCCCGTCTTCGCCTGGGCGGAGCGGAAGGAGCGCAGGTCGAGCAGGTGCAGATCGGCCAGCCTGCCGAAGCGGAGCCGGCGGAAGACCGTGCCCTCGGTGGAGGTGCGCACCGGCATCCACTCGAAGTAGGCCCGCTTGGCGGCGGCGACCCGGGCGGCCCAGTCGCCCTCGGCGTCCGGGGTGTGGTTCTCGGCCCCGCCGGTCCAGGCGTCGTTGGCGAACTCGTGGTCGTCCCAGATCGCCACCACCGGGTGGGCCGCGTGCAGGGCCTGGAGGTCCGGGTCCGTCTTGTACCGGCCGTGCCGGGTGCGGTAGTCGGCCAGCGAGACGATCTCGTGGCGCGGCTCGTGCGTCCGGACGGTGTCCTTCGCCTCCGGGTAGACCCCGCTCGCGTACTCGTAGATGTAGTCGCCCAGGTGGAGGACGGCGTCCAGGTCGGCGCGGGCGGCGAGGTGGCGGTAGGCGGCGAAGTGGCCGGCCTCGTAGTTGGCGCAGGACACCACGCCGAAGCGGACGCCGGGGGCGGCGGAGTCGACGGCCGGGGCGGTGCGGGTCCGGCCGGTGGCGGAGACGGTCGCGCCGGCGGTGAAGCGGAAGAAGTAGGTGGTGGCCGGGCGCAGTCCGCGGACGTCCGCCTTGACGGTGTGGTCGGCGGCGGCGCCCGCCGTGGCCGAACCGGAGGCGACGACCCGGGCGAAGGAGCGGTCCTCGGCCACTTCCCAGTCGACGCGGAGGTCCGCGCCGAGCCCGGAGCCGGGCACGGCCTCGGGGGAGGGGGTGACGCGCGTCCACAGCAGGACGCCGTCGGGCAGCGGGTCGCCCGAGGCGACACCGTGGAGGAAGGCGGGCGCCGGAGCGTCCGCGAGGGCCGGCGCGGCCGTGCCCAGGAGGGCGGGGGCGGCGACGGCGGTGACGGCGGCGGCCTTGACGACCGTGCGCCGCGTGGGGGCAGGGGATATGGAGTGACTGGTCACGGCCAGTCAGATTACTGACGGGTACGAAAGGTTGACAGGCGGAATCCGGAAAGTTCTCCGGAGTTTCGCCCGCCGATCACGATGATCTCCGGATTCCCCCTCGCTTCCCCGGCCGCGGGGGCCGGGGAAGCGGGCCGGGGGAGCGGAGGAGGAGCGTCAGCCGCCGAGGAGGGGGGTGAGGGCGGCGTTGAACTCCTCCACGGTCAGCGGCGGGTTCTGCGAGCCCTCGGCCGTCAGGGTCTTGCCGTCCATCTTCAGCGTCGGGGTGCCCGTCACGCCGCTGTCGTCGAAGGCCTTCGACATCTTCATCGCCCAGGCGTCGAAGGTGCCGTCCTCCACGTGCTGCCTGAAGGCCGCGTTGGCCTTCAGGGCCGGGATCGTGTCGGCGACCTCCAGCAGGTAGGAGTCCTTCGCGAACGTGTCCTCGCTCTCCTCCGGGTGCCACTTCGCCGAGTAGAGCGCCGCCTTGTAGTCGAGGAAGGCCTCCGGGCTCACGTCGAGCGCCGCGCCCAGCGCCGACAGGGCGTTCTTCGAGCCCTCGCCCTGGTCCATGTTGTCGATGAAGGTCGCGCCGACGTACTTGACCTTGTACTTGCCGGCCTCGACGTCCTTCTCGACGGTGGAGCCGACCGACTGCTCGAAGGTCGCGCAGACCGGGCAGCGGGAGTCCTCGTACAGCTCCAGGGTCTTCTTGGCGGAGTCCTTGCCGACGACGACGGTCGTGCCGTTCTCGCCCTCGGTGTTCTTCGGGGCCGTGACCGACTTCGCGTCGGCCGCCGTCTCCCACGCGGTGGGCTGGTTGGCCTGGACGACGGCGTAGCCGATGCCGCCGGCGGCGGCGAGCACGGCCACCGCCGAGACGCCGACGACCAGCTGCCGGCGGGACCGGTCCTTCTTGGCCTGGCGCTCGCGCTCCGCGCGCAGACGCTCGCGGGCGGCAGCCTTGTTGGCCTGGTTGTTGCGTGCACTCATGATCGTGGATCTCCGGAGAGGGGGAGGAAGGGGGGACGGCCGGGGAGCGCGCTCAGACGAGAGCGAGCGCTGCCCGCGGCGGTCCCCGCCGCCCCACGGAGTGCACCAGGAGACGCGTACGGGACGGGCGCGGCCGGGGCTCCGGACGCGCCGGGGCGGGCGCCGCCGGACGGCCCCCGTCCACCAGGGCCGCGAGCAGCTCCAGCGGCCGGAAGGCCGAGGCCGCCGCCGCGCCGAGCAGCCGCACCAGCGCCCGCTCCCCGCCGCGCAGCCAGCAGGCCGCCGAGAGGCCGACCAGCACATGGGCGCCGAGCAGCAGCCACGGCAGCGCGGGGTCGGGGGAGGAGAGCGCCGCGGCGGCGCCGCCCTCGGGCGCCGCGACCCCGGGCAGCGGGGTGCCGACGGCCCCGCCGCACAGCACCTCCACCCCGAAGGACCGCAGCGCGCCGGCGACCGGCCCGCCGGCGGGGCCGTAACAGACGGTCTGGCCGGAGGTGAAGAAGGTGTCGGCGGCCAGTTCCAGCGGGACGAGCAGGCCCGCGATCGGGCCGAGGCCGCGCTCCCGGCCGGCCAGCGCGTACGCCACGGCGAAGACGCCGGCCGCGACCGGCACGACGGTGCCCAGCGGCAGCGGCGCCCGGGAGAGCAGCACGTGGGAAGCCACGGACAGCGTCACGACCAGTGCCGTGAAGATCGCCGCCCGCAGCGCCCTCAGCCGCGTCCCCGTCATGTCCATTGTTGAACGAGTGTGCCATGACGGGTCATAAGGGGCCCCTAAGGAGAAGCTGTGGCTCCGGTTACCCGGGGCTCACCGGGACCCGTCTCACAGACCCGGAATCCGGCCGTTGCGGAAGAGGTCCACGAAGATCTGGTGGTCGGCACGCGCGCGTGCGCCGTACGCGTGGGCGAAGTCCACCAGGAGCGTGACGAAGCCCTCCTCGTCGGCCGCGATCGCGCCGTCGATGGCCCGCTCCGTGGAGAACGGCACCAGCGAGTGGCCGCTGGACTCGTCCGCCGCCGCGTGCATGGTCGCGGTCGCCCGGCCCAGGTCGGCCACGGTCAGCGCGATGTCCCCCGGGTCGTCGATGTCCGACCAGTCCAGGTCCACCGCGTACGGCGACACCTCGGCGACCAGCTGCCCGGCACCGTCCAGCTCCGTCCACCCCAGCCACGGGTCCGCGTGCGCCTGGAGCGCCCGCTGCGAGATCACCGTGCGGTGCCCCTCGTGGCGGAAGTAGCCCCGCACCGCCGGATCCGTGACGTGCCGCGAGACCGCCGGGGTCTGCGCCTGCTTGAGATAGATCACCACGTCGTTCTCCAGGGCGTCGCTGTGCCCCTCCAGGAGGACGTTGTACGAGGGGAGGCCGGCCGAGCCGATGCCGATTCCGCGCCGTCCGACCACGTCCTTCACCCGGTACGAGTCCGGGCGGACCAGGCTCGCCTCCGGCAGGGTCTCCAGATAGCCGTCGAAGGCCGTGAGCACCTTGTGGCGGGTGGCCGAGTCCAGCTCGATCGATCCGCCGCCCGGCGTGAAGCGGCGCTCGTACTCCCGGATCTCGGTCATCGAGTCGAGCAGCCCGAAGCGGGTCATCGCCCGGGCCTCGCGCAGCGCGCCGAGCAGCGCCCCGTCGGCGGTCTCCAGGGTGAAGGGGGTGATGTCGTCGCTTCCGGCACCGGTGGCCAGGGCGTGGATCCGCTCCCGGTAGGCCGCCGCGTAGATCCGGACCAGGTGGGTGATCTGCTCGTCGCTGAGCGCCTTGGTGTAGCCGATCAGGGCGAGCGAGGCGGCGAGCCGCTTGAGGTCCCAGGTGAAGGGGCCGACGTACGCCTCGTCGAAGTCGTTGACGTTGAAGACCAGGCGGCCGTTGGCGTCCATGTAGGTGCCGAAGTTCTCCGCGTGGAGGTCGCCGTGGATCCACACCCGGCCGGTGCGCTCGTCCAGGAACGGGCCCCCTTCGGCCTCCCGCTCCAGGTCCTCGTAGAAGAGGCAGGCGGTGCCCCGGTAGAAGGCGAAGGCGGAACCGGCCATCTTCCGGAACTTGACCCTGAAGGCCGCCGGGTCGGCGGCGAGCAGCTCTCCGAAGGCGGTGTCGAAGACGGCGAGGATCTGCTCACCGCGCTCGGCGGCGGTGGGCTGGGGGACCGACATCGAAGGTGCCTCCTGGTGCATGACGGGGTTCGGACAAATGGGACAGGTGTTCCACCTCGCCCAACGCGCGACCCTAGTCGTCGGTGCCCGCCTCCTGTCACTCGTCCGACGTAGACTTCGGGGCTGTCCCCCCAGAAGTTCATGCCCGGAGGCACCCCTCGTGACCAAGCCGCCCTTCACGCACCTCCACGTCCACACCCAGTACTCCCTGCTGGACGGTGCCGCGCGGCTGAAGGACATGTTCAACGCGTGCAACGAGATGGGCATGACCCACATCGCCATGTCCGACCACGGCAACCTGCACGGGGCGTACGACTTCTTCCACAGCGCCAAGAAGGCGGGCGTGACGCCGATCATCGGCATCGAGGCGTACGTCGCCCCCGAGTCCCGGCGGAACAAGCGCAAGATCCAGTGGGGCCAGCCGCACCAGAAGCGGGACGACGTCTCCGGCTCCGGCGGCTACACCCACAAGACGATCTGGGCGGCGAACGCCACCGGACTGCACAACCTCTTCAAGCTCTCCTCCGACGCCTACGCCGAGGGCTGGCTCCAGAAGTGGCCCCGGATGGACAAGGAGACCATCTCCCAGTGGTCGGAGGGCCTGATCGCCTCCACCGGCTGCCCCTCCGGCGAGCTCCAGACGCGGCTGCGCCTCGGCCAGTTCGACGAGGCCCTCAAGGCGGCCTCCGAGTACCAGGACATCTTCGGCAGGGACCGCTACTTCCTGGAGCTGATGGACCACGGCATCGAGATCGAGCGCCGGGTCCGCGACGGCCTCCTGGAGATCGGCAAGAAGCTCGGCATCCCGCCGCTGGTCACCAACGACTCGCACTACACCTACGCGCACGAGGCCACCGCCCACGACGCCCTGCTCTGCATCCAGACCGGCAAGAACCTCTCCGACCCGGACCGCTTCAAGTTCGACGGCACCGGCTACTACCTGAAGTCCACCGACGAGATGTACGCCGTCGACTCCTCGGACGCCTGGCAGGAGGGCTGCCGCAACACCCTCCTGGTCGCCGAGCAGGTCGACACCGCCGGCATGTTCGAGGCCAAGAACCTCATGCCGAAGTTCGACATCCCGGAGGGCTACACCGAGGTCACCTGGTTCCGCGCGGAGACCATGAGGGGGATGGAGCGCCGCTTCCCCGGCGGCATCCCCGAGGACCGCATGAAGCAGGTCGAGTACGAGATGGACACCATCATCTCGATGGGCTTCCCCGGCTACTTCCTCGTCGTCGCCGACTTCATCATGTGGGCGAAGAGCCAGGGCATCGCCGTGGGCCCCGGCCGAGGCTCCGCGGCCGGCTCGATCGTCGCGTACGCCATGGGCATCACCGACCTCGACCCGATCCCGCACGGTCTGATCTTCGAGCGCTTCCTCAACCCCGAGCGCATCTCGATGCCCGACGTCGACATCGACTTCGACGAGCGCCGGCGCGTCGAGGTGATCCGGTACGTGACCGAGAAGTACGGCGCCGACAAGGTCGCCATGATCGGCACCTACGGCAAGATCAAGGCCAAGAACGCGATCAAGGACTCCGCCCGCGTCCTCGGCTACCCCTACGCCATGGGCGACCGGCTCACCAAGGCCATGCCCGCCGACGTCCTCGGCAAGGGCATCGACCTCGACGGCATCACCAACCCGACCCACCCGCGCTACGGCGAGGCGGGCGAGATTCGGTCGATGTACGAGAACGAGCCCGACGTGAAGAAGGTCATCGACACCGCCAAGGGCGTCGAGGGCCTGGTCCGCCAGATGGGCGTGCACGCCGCCGGCGTGATCATGTCCAGCGAGCCGATCGTCGACCACGCCCCGATCTGGGTGCGGCACACCGACGGCGTCACCATCACGCAGTGGGACTACCCGCAGTGCGAGTCGCTCGGCCTGCTGAAGATGGACTTCCTCGGCCTGCGCAACCTCACGATCATGGACGACGCCGTCAAGATGGTGAAGGCCAACAAGGGGATCGACCTCGACCTCCTGGCCCTCCCGCTGGACGACCCGAAGACCTTCGAACTGCTCCAGCGCGGCGACACCCTCGGCGTCTTCCAGTTCGACGGCGGGCCCATGCGCTCCCTGCTCCGTCTGATGAAGCCCGACAACTTCGAAGACATCTCCGCCGTGTCCGCGCTCTACCGCCCGGGCCCGATGGGCATGAACTCGCACACGAACTACGCCCTGCGCAAGAACGGGCAGCAGGAGATCACCCCGATCCACCCGGAGCTGGAGGAGCCCCTCCAGGAGGTCCTGGCGGTCACCTACGGCCTGATCGTCTACCAGGAGCAGGTGCAGAAGGCCGCCCAGATCATCGCCGGCTACTCGCTCGGCGAGGCCGACATCCTCCGCCGCGTCATGGGCAAGAAGAAGCCCGACGAGCTGGCGAAGAACTTCGTGATCTTCGAGGCCGGAGCCAAGAAGAAGGGCTTCAGCGACGCGGCCATCAAGGCCCTCTGGGACGTCCTGGTCCCCTTCGCCGGCTACGCCTTCAACAAGGCCCACTCCGCCGCGTACGGCCTGGTCTCCTACTGGACCGCCTACCTCAAGGCGAACTACCCCGCCGAGTACATGGCCGGCCTGCTGACCTCGGTCAAGGACGACAAGGACAAGTCCGCGGTCTACCTCAACGAGTGCCGCCGCATGGGCATCAAGGTCCTCCCGCCGAACGTGAACGAGTCGGAGTCGAACTTCGCCGCCCAGGGCGACGACGTCATCCTCTTCGGCCTCACCGCCGTGCGGAACGTCGGCGCCAACGTCGTCGAGTCGATCATCAAGAGCCGCAAGGCCAAGGGGAAGTACGCCACCTTCCCCGACTTCCTCGACAAGGTCGAGGCCGTGGTCTGCAACAAGCGGACCGTCGAGTCGCTGATCAAGGCCGGCGCCTTCGACACCATGGGCCACACCCGCAAGGGCCTCGTCGCCCAGCACGAGCCCATGATCGACAACGTGGTGGCGGTCAAGCGCAAGGAGGCCGAGGGGCAGTTCGACCTCTTCGGCGGCATGGGCGAGGAGGACAACAGCGAGCCCGGCTTCGGCCTCGACGTCACCTTCACCGAGGACGAGTGGGACAAGACCTACCTGCTCGCGCAGGAGCGCGAGATGCTCGGTCTGTACGTCTCCGACCACCCGCTCTTCGGTCTGGAGCACGTCCTCTCCGACAAGACCGACGCCGGCATCTCCCAGCTCACCGGCGGCGAGCATTCCGACGGCGCGGTCGTCACCATCGGCGGCATCATCTCCGGCCTCCAGCGGAAGATGACCAAGCAGGGCAACGCCTGGGCGATCGCCACCGTCGAGGACCTCGCCGGCTCCATCGAGTGCATGTTCTTCCCCGCCACCTACCAGCTGGTCTCCACCCAGCTGGTCGAGGACGCCGTCGTCTTCGTCAAGGGCCGGCTCGACAAGCGCGAGGACGTCCCCCGGCTGGTCGCCATGGAGCTGATGGTCCCCGACCTCTCCAACGCCGGGGCCAACGCCCCGGTGATCCTCACCATCCCCGCCCTCAAGGTCACTCCGCCGATGGTGAGCCGACTGGACGAGATCCTCCGCCACCACAAGGGCAACACGGAGGTCCGGATCAAGCTCCAGGGTCCCCGCTCCACCACCGTGCTCCGCCTCGACCGGCACCGGGTGACGGCCGACCCCGCCCTCTTCGGCGACCTGAAGGTGCTGCTCGGCCCCTCCTGCCTGGCCGGCTGAGCCGGTCCCGCACACGCGCAAGGGGCGCGCCCGTCGTCACGGGCGCGCCCCTTTGCCGTGGTGCGGGCGTCAGCCGGGCGTCAGTTGTGCCCGAAGCGCTTCTGACGGCCCTTCCGCGCCATGTCACCGGGGGTGACCTGGGAGGCGCGGGTCTCGGCCTGGGATTCCATCGACGACTGCTGCGCCTGCTGGGCACCGCGCTCGGCCGGCGACTGCTGCTGCTTCTGACGGTTCTGGTTGCGGTTCTTGGCCATGGGGATGATGCCTCCTCGAAGGGATCTAGGGGCCAAAGCCGCTGTCAGACTCACACACGGGAGAAACCGCCGCATGTTGGATCATTACGGTGCGTGAGGGTGCCTCTCGTGGAGGAGGGCCGCGGCTCCGCCACGCCGATGATCCAGTTCCGGCCGTCAACCCCCGGGCAGTCGGGCAGACTCGAAGGAACCCGGAACACCTGAGATCCCGACGGGCCGAGATCCGAAAGAAGGTGGAGCACGTGGACCGATGCGTCGTCCTGGTGGACGCCGGCTATCTGCTGGGGGCCGCCGCCAGCCTGCTCGCCGGGGAACCGGCCCGCTCCCGGATCACCGTGGACCACGCGGGTCTCATCCGGCAGCTGAGGGAACGGGCCGAGAGCGAGACCGGCCTCCCGCTGCTGCGGATCTACTGGTTCGACGGCGCCCCCGACCGGGTGCCCCAGCCCGAGCACCGCAGGCTGCGCGTGATGCCCCGGGTCACCGTCCGGCTCGGCGCGCTGACCCGCAGCGACGGCCGCTGGGCGCAGAAGGGCGTCGACGCGGCCATGCACACCGAGCTCACCGAGCTGGCCCGCAACCGCGCCTGCACCGACATCGTCCTCGTCACCGGCGACGGCGACCTGCTGCCCGGCCTGATGTCCGCCAAGGAACACGGTGTCGCCGTGCACCTCTGGGCCGTCCAGGCCGCCGACGGCGACTACAACCAGTCCGAGGACCTGGTCGCCGAGGCCGACGAGCGCCGCGTCCTCGACCGGAGCTGGATCACCCGGGCCGTCCGCGCCAAGGACCTCAGCGGGCTCTGCGCCCCGCCGCCGGTGCCCCGCCCCGAGATCGCCGCCATCCTCTCGGCGCCGCTGCCCGAGGCCGCCCTGGCCTCCGCCGAGCGCGCCGCCGAGGCCGCGGCCGCCGCCGCGCGGAACGGGCGGCCGACCCCCGACGGAACCCCCGTACCCTCCGTCGACGGCCACGACCACGACCACGGCTCCGCCGCCGTCCCGGCCCCCACCGTCGGCAAGTCCGTCCCCACTCCCAAGGACCT
Source organism: Streptomyces sp. NPDC056503 (assembly GCF_042794995.1). Taxonomy (NCBI): domain Bacteria; kingdom Bacillati; phylum Actinomycetota; class Actinomycetes; order Kitasatosporales; family Streptomycetaceae; genus Streptomyces; species Streptomyces sp. NPDC056503. The sequence continues at coordinate 18,812 of NZ_JBHTST010000071.1, read as the reverse complement.
CGCCGGGCTGCGCCCCGCCGCCGCCCACCCGCACCCCACCCCGCCCCAGACGGCGAGCGCCCTGCGCTGGTCCTCCGACCGGGGCTGGGTCGAGCGGCCCGCGACCCCCCTCGGCGAGCCCGCCGAGACCGCCTCGCTGCCCACCCTCGCCCACCTCACCAGCGCCGAGCAGCGCTGGGCCGACCGCGAGGAGGACATCACCACCGTCGGCGGGGACCCCTTCGAGGTCGGACAGGTGTTCGCCCGGCGCTGGCTCGAACGGCTCCCCGAGCAGTCCCACGTCCAGCGGCTCTCCGTCCTCTACCCCCGGATCCCGCACCGCATCGACGGCGAACTCCTCCGCTACGCCGCCCGGTTCGGCCTCCTCGCCCACAAGGACGACCAGATCGACGAGCACGACCGCTACGCCATCCGCGCCGGCTTCTGGCGCGAGATCGACGTCCGCGCCGCCGCCGAACCCGCCCCCGCGCCCGGACCGGGACCGGCGACCCCGTAGGCTCTTCCCCCGTGAGTACGGTGTGCGTGGTGCGGGATCTGGTCAAGACGTACCCCGCCACGCGCGGCAGGCGCGGCGCGCCCGCGAGTCCCGAGGTGCGCGCCACCGACGGGATCAGCCTCGACGTGCGCGGCGGCGAGATCTTCGGGCTGCTCGGTCCCAACGGAGCGGGCAAGTCCACCCTGGTCCGCCAGCTGACCGGGCTGATGCGCCCCGACTCCGGCTCCGTCACGCTCCTCGGCCACGACCTCGTCCGCCACCCCGAGCGCGCCGCCCGCCTCCTCGCCTACCTCGGCCAGGAGTCCACCGCCCTCGACGAGCTGACCGTCGCCCTCGCCGCCGAGACCACCGGCCGGCTCCGCGGCCTGAGCGCCGCCGACGCCCGCGCCGGGCGGGACGCCGTCCTCGACGAGCTGGGGCTCGGCGCGCTGGCGGACCGGCCGCTGAAGAAGCTCTCCGGCGGCCAGCGCCGGCTCGCCTGCTTCGCCACCGCCCTCGTCGGCCACCGGCCCGTCCTCGTCCTCGACGAGCCCACCACCGGCATGGACCCGGTCGCCCGCCGGGCCGTCTGGGCCGCCGTCGACCGCCGCCGCGCCGAGCACGGCGCCACCGTCCTCCTCGTCACCCACAACGTCATCGAGGCCGAGACCGTCCTCGACCGGGTCGCCGTCCTCGACCGCGGCCGGGTGATCGCCTGCGACACCCCCACGGGACTGAAGGAACGTGTCGCCGACGAGGTCCGCGTCGAGCTGCTGTGGCGCGAGTCCGCCCCGCTCGGCCTCCCCGAGGTCGCCGCCCTGCGCGAGCTCGCCCAGGAGTCCGGCCGCCGCTGGGTGCTGCGGCTCGCCCCCGACGCCGCCCGCGCCGCCGTCGCCACCGTCACCGGCGGCGCCGCCTTCGCGGCCCTCGACGACTTCACCCTCGCCACGCCCAGCCTGGAGGACGTCTACCTCGCCCTCGGCGGCGCCGCCCGCGAAGGACTGGTGAAGGCATGAGCCCCGCCCACCCCGTGGATCCCGCACCCCGCACCCCCGGTGTGACCCCCCACGTGCCGCACGTCACCCCCAGGAGCTGTCCGCGTTGAGCACCCTGCCCGCCGAGGCCCTGCCGGCCGGCGTGAAGGCCGCCCGGGTCCGGGACGCCGAGGAGGCCGCGCCCCTCGCCCCGCCCGCCCGGCTGCTGCCCTCCCTCGCCGCCGTCTACCGGGCTCAGCTCAGCCGCGCCCGGGTGGCCCGCATCCCGCTGCTCTTCGTCGCCACCTTCCAGTCCGTCGGGATCATGATCCTGATGCGCGGGGTCGTCGACGGCGGCTCCGAGGCCCGCGCGGTCGTCGCCGGCTCCACCGTCCTCGTCGTCGCCTTCGTCGCCCTCAACCTGCTCGCCCAGTACTTCGGCCAGCTGCGGGCCACCGGCGGCCTCGACCACTACGCCACCCTGCCCGTGCCGCCCGCCGCCGTGGTGCTCGGCGCCGCCGGCGCGTACGCCTCCTTCACCGTCCCCGGCACGCTCGTCACCGCCGTCACCGGCGCCGTCCTCTTCGGCCTGCCGCTCGGCCACCTGTGGCTGCTCGCCGCCGTCGTCCCGCTCTCCGGAGCGGCCCTCGCCGGGCTGGGCGCCGCCCTCGGCCTGCTCGCCCCCCGCCAGGAACTGGCCACCCTCCTCGGCCAGCTCGGCATGTCCGCCGCGCTGCTCCTCGGCGTCCTCCCGGGCGAGCGGATGCCGGCGCCGATCGGCTGGGCGCGGGACCTGCTGCCCTCCACGTACGGCGTCGAGGCCCTGGCCCGCGCCTTCGACCCGCGCCCCGACTGGGCGGCCGTCGCCCTCGACCTGGCCGTCTGCGGCGTCGTCGGCGTCCTGTCGCTGGCCGTCGCGACCTGGGCGTACCGCAGGGCCGCGGTCCGCTGAGGCGGGGCACGGGCGCACCTGGCACGATGGCGGGGTGACCGCACCCCTGACGCCTCCCCAGCAGCCGCCGCACGATCCCGAGTGGCCCCCGCCGCCCCCGCCGCACGAGGGGCCGGCCGGTGACCCGATCGCCGGGGCCGAGGTCGTCCAGGGGCTGGTGGTGACGGTCGCCTCCGCGGTCGCCGGAGCCGTGCTGGGCGCGCTCTGGGTGTGGCTGGCGCCCACGGTCCAGCTGATCTCCGACGGCAAGGGCGTCTACCTGCGGGACTCCGAGGGGGAGGCCGCGATCGGCGCCGACGGCACCTTCGTCCTCCTGGCCCTGGCCTTCGGCGCGGTCGCCGGGCTCGTCGTCTTCCTGGCCCGCCGCAAGGGCGGCGTCCCGCTCGTCCTCGGCCTCGCGATCGGCGGCGTCCTCGGCTCGCTGCTGGCCTGGTGGCTGGGGATCCGGCTGGGGCCGACCGACGACGTGATCGCGCACGCCAAGGCCGTCGGCCCGAACGTCGTCTTCGACGCCCCGCTGAAGCTCCAGATGGGCGCCGCGGCGATGCTGGCCTGGCCACTCGCCGCGATGGTCGTCCACCTGCTCCTGACCGGGATCTTCGGCCCCCGCGACCCGGAGCAGGGCTCCTGGGACACGTACAAGCGCTGACCCGGGGTCAGCCGCGGCCGATCGGGGCGAGCACCGCCGAGGTGAGCGCGGTCAGGTCGGCGGGGGAGAGCTCGACCTCCAGGCCCCGCCGGCCGGCCGAGACGCAGATCGTGTCGTGGCCGGACGCCGAGGAGTCGAGCACGGTGCGCAGCCGCTTGCGCTGGCCCAGCGGCGAGATCCCGCCCCGGACGTAGCCGGTCGTCCGCTCGGCCGCCGCCGGATCCGCCATCGCCGCCCGCTTGCCGCCGACCGCGGTCGCCAGCGCCTTCAGGTCCAGCTGGCCGGCGACCGGCACCACCGCCACCGTCAGCTCCCCGTCGACGTCCGCCACCAGCGTCTTGAAGACCCGGTCGGGCGTGACGCCGAGCGCCTCCGCCGCCTCCTCGCCGTACGAGGGGGTCGCCGGGTCGTGCTCGTAGGCGTGCAGGGTGTACGCCGTGCCGGCCGCGGCGAGCGCCACGGTCGCCGGGGTGCCGCCGGCGTTCTTCTGCTTCTTCTTCGCCACGGGGCTCCCTCGGTTCCTTCGGTCCGTCAGTTCGGGTAGGTCGGCGCCTGGGTCAGCTCCACCGCCGGCAGCGACGGGAGGTGGCGCAGCACCGCCGTCTCCGCGCGCAGCAGCGCCAGCTCCTCGCGCAGCCGGACCGTCGTGTCCGGCGCCTCCAGGAGCCGCTGCTTCGTCGGCACGTCCACCATGGCCGCGGCCGCGACCAGGTAGGACACCACCGAGGGGTCGTCGGGCAGCTCCGTGGTCGTCAGCGACCGCTCCCGGGCCCCCGCCAGCCGCTTCTGGTAGGAGCGGAAGGCCCGCAGCACGCCCTCGGCCAGCGCCTCCGCCTCCTCGCCGGGCTCCTCCGGCAGCTCCTCGGTCTCGGCGGTCAGGAAGGGGCCGCTCGCGTCCACCGCGCGCAGCCGCACCCGCGTGGTGCCGGTGATCATCACCTCGTACGAGCCGTCCCCGCGCTGCCGGATGCTCGCCGCGTCGGCGACGCACCCCACCGGGTGGAAGCTCCTGAGCGGGTCCGTCCCGAAGCCGGCCGCCGGGCCCTTCTCCGGCAGCGCCGTCGGGTCCGGCATCCCGGGCGCGGTCGGCGCGACCTCGTACCCGTCCCGGATCGCGACCACGGCGAACCGGCGCGGCTCGGAGGCGTCGATGTCGAGGAGGGCGCGCATCATGGCGCGATAACGCTCCTCGAAGACGTTGAGAGGCAGCACGAGGCCCGGGAACAGCACCGCGTTGAGCGGGAAGAGTGGCAGGCGAGCGGAGGTCACAGCGGCCAAGCCTAATGGCCGCGCGGACCGCTCCGTCCGGGGATTGCGCGAGGCCGTCCCCAGAGCGGGGTCCGGCGCGCCAGCTCGGCCCGCGTCCGGTCCCGGGTGGCCAGGAACCGGCGCAGCGGATCGTGCCCGCCGACCGCCCACGGGAAGGAGGTGGCGTGCGGCCCCACGCGGCCGAACTCGGCCAGCGCCGCCTCCCACCGCTCCCGCCGCACCAGCACGTACGCCAGCAGGTTCCGCACCTCCGCGGGCCACGGGTCACCCGCCGCGAAGACGGCCGACAGCGCCAGGCCGCGGTCCGCCGCCCGGTCGATCCGTCCGCCGTCCGCCGCCGGTCCCGCCGGCCGCTCGCGTCCCGCGTCCGGCAGCGGGCGCAGCGCCTCGTAGGCGGCGCGCACCGGCAGCGCCCGTACCAGCGAGCCGGCCGCCGCGTCGTCGGCCGCCTGCTCCGCGAAGTCGAAGGCCGCCCGCTGCGAGCCGTACCACTGCGCCGACAGGTACTTCAGGGCGGCGACATGGCAGCCGTAGTGGTGCGGGGAGCGGAGCAGCGCCTGCTCCCAGAGCCCCTCGAAGACCGCGTGCCCGGCGTGCGCCCCGCGCGCGTGGTCCAGCGCGAGCCGCCACGGCACCGGATCGGGCCCGGCGTCCTCGGTGAGCGGACGCAGCAGCGGGTCGAGCTCGCGCAGCCGCTCGGCCCGGGCCGGCGACTCCCAGGCCCGGCGCACCGCGAGCTGCGCGGCCACCAGCAGGGCGTCGGGGTCCCCCGGCGCGGCCTCCAGCCACCGGTCGAGCCACTCGCCCCTGCTGTACGCGAAGGTGGCGAGCCGTCCCACGTAGCGGTCCCGGTCCTCCCACTCCCCGGCGTCCCGCGTGGTCGCGAGCAGCTTCGCCGCGGGCTCCGGGTCGCCGAGCGCGGCGGCCACCAGGGCGGGCGAGAGCCGGCCGTCCGGGGCGTCCAGCAACACGTCGTCGTCCGGCGTCAGCCCGGCGGCGAGACGCGGGGCGTGCCGGGCCGAACGGACGGTGCCGACCAGGGCGCGGAGGAAGGACATGGCAGGACGTATCTTCCCACCGGGGGAGCCTCCGGGCCCGCCGTCCGGTGCTCCCTTCACCCGGATCTCACCCGCTCTCCCCCGGGCCGTCACGCCGACGGCCCGGGGGGACGGCTCACCCCCTGCTCAGCAGCCGGGTCGCGCCCGCCGCCACCGTGGTGGCGAGGATCCAGCCGAGCAGGATCAGCACCGCCGCCGTCCACTGCCAGCCGCCCTCCAGGCGCCAGTAGCCGTCCTGGCCGAGCGTGATCACCGGCAGCAGCAGGTCCAGGGCGTACAGCGTGCCGTTCCACGCCGGGCCCTCGCCCTCCTTGATCGGCACCGGTTCGTACCGGGAGAAGGCGAGCGTGCCCGCCGCCCACAGCACCGCCATCCACAGCGCCGCCCGGCCCGGCCGGTAGCCGTACGCCACCGTCCAGTCCTGGACGTACCCCCAGAGCTTCCCGGCGACCGGCAGCGTCTCCCGTCTGCGCCGCTGCTTGGCCAGCAGCACCTGCCGGGCGTCGGCGTCCTCGCCGCTGTTCCGCAGGACGGTCGCGAGGCGTTCGTACGGCTCCGGGGCGTACTCCGGGGTCGCCGCCGCCACCCAGGCGAGCCGCCGGGCCAGCGGGAAGTGGCCGTACGGCACCAGGTTCTCGTAGACGAAGCCGCTCATCGCGAGGCCGCCCGGGCCCGGCCAGCTGGTCGACAGGTCGATCAGCGTCACCACCTTCGCGCCGTTGAGCACCACCCGGCCCTCCTCCGGCCGCTCGCCGTTGAACCGCAGCTCCGGGGTGACGATCCGGCGCAGCGAGAGCTCCTCCCGGCGCGCCCCGCTCAGCAGGAAGCGGGCGTGGTTCAGGTCCACCGCGTCGCCGAACCGTCCGTCGTCGAGCCGCACCCCGCCGTGGAACTCGGCCGGCTTGCGCCGGGCGTCCTGGACCGGCGTCACGCCGTACGGCGGGGTCGCCGTGGACGGGCCGCCGCCCTCGTACACCCAGGCCGCGTTCAGGTACAGCGTCCGCTCCACGGTCAGCTGCGGGGCGTTCAGCGCGCGGCGGCCCCGGTCGCCGCGCAGCACACTGCCCCGCAGGCTGAGCGAGACCCCGACCTTCGCCCCGCGCAGGCTGAACTCGCCGTGCGTCTCCACCAGCTCGGCCTGGAGGTCCTGCGCCACCACCAGACCGTCCGCCGCGATCGCCCGGCCGCGGCCGTCCGGCCACACCTGGATCTGGTTGATCAGCAGGTCCGTGCCGATCTGCGCGTCCGTCAGCCGGATGCCGTGCCGCACCCGGCAGCGCGGCAGGTGGAGATCGCCCTCCGTGTGCAGCCGGGCCGCCTCCAGGCGGGGGAGCGCGCAGCCGACCAGCCGCAGCGTGCCGAACCGCGCCTCGGGCAGCACCACCTCGCCGTCGAAGCGGCAGGCGTGCAGCTCCACGTACGGCGCTATGGACCCGCCCGCCAGGTCGAGCACGCCCGTGATCCGCACCCCGCGCAGCTTCAGCGCGGCCACCCGGCCCGGCCGGGCCGTCGGCCCGCCGAGCAGCAGCGCCGCGACCACGTCGGCGCGCACGCTCCGCTCCGGCCCCCACACCGACTCCCCGAACGGGTCGTCCCGCTCCGGCACCCCCTCCGTCAGATCGCAGGTCCTGCCGATCCGGAACGCCCGCCACACGTCCCGCTCCGGGCTCGTGAGACCCTCCGGCATCCCGTCCTCGTGCGGCTCGGTCACTGCCGCCCCCTCGCTCTCCCCGATGCGCTCCCACCACTCCGCTGACCGGGAGTCGTGGATTCGTACAGTCGTTCTTCCCGCACTGTGACGGGCTGAACGCTAACGGTCAGGAGTGGCGAGGAGACGCCACAGTGGCGTGTATCGAGAGGGAGCAAGCCACGTATCAGCCAGTGATACGGACGTCCGGGGCCGGAGAGCCGTCTGAGAGAATTGACCCGTGATCTCTCGAATCGATCTGCGCGGTGAGGCCCTCCCCGAGGGTTCCGCCCTGCGCGACCTGCTGCCCCGTGCCGAGTTCGACGTGGAAGCCGCCCTGGAGAAGGTGCGGCCGATCTGCGAGGACGTACGGCATCATGGCGCGGCGGCGGTGATCGACTACGGCGAGAAATTCGACGGCGTCCGCCTGGAGCGCCTGCGCGTCCCCGCCGAGGCGCTCGCCCGCGCCCTCGACGAGCTGGACCCGGCCGTCCGCGCGGCCCTGGAGGAGTCGATCCGGCGCGCCCGCCTGGTCCACCGGGACCAGCGCCGCACCACCCACACCACCCAGGTCGTGCCCGGCGGCACGGTCACCGAGAAGTGGATCCCCGTCGACCGCGTCGGCCTGTACGTGCCGGGCGGCCGGGCCGTCTACCCGTCCTCCGTAGTGATGAACGTCGTCCCGGCCCAGGAGGCCGGCGTCGAGGGCATCGCCGTCTCCTCCCCGCCGCAGAAGGAGTTCGGCGGCCTGCCGCACCCGACGATCCTCGCCGCCTGCGCCCTCCTCGGCGTCGACGAGGTCTACGCCGCTGGCGGCGCCCAGGCGATCGCCATGTTCGCGTACGGCACCGCCGACGGCACCGCCGACGACGAGCCCGGCTGCGCCCCGGTCGACCTGGTCACCGGCCCCGGCAACATCTACGTCGCCGCGGCCAAGCGCCTCCTCAAGGGCCGCATCGGCATCGACGCCGAGGCCGGCCCCACCGAGATCGCGGTCCTCGCCGACACCACCGCCGACCCGGTGCACGTCGCCGCCGACCTGATCAGCCAGGCCGAGCACGACCCGATGGCCGCCTCCGTCCTCGTCACCGACTCCGAGGCGCTCGCCGAGGCCGTCGAGGCCGAGCTGAAGGCCCAGGTCGCCGTCGCCCGGCACGTCGACGACCGGATCGCCCCGGCGCTGGCCGGCAGGCAGTCCGCGATCGTCCTCGTCACCGACCTGGAGGACGGCCTCAAGGTCGTCGACGCCTACGGCGCCGAGCACCTGGAGATCCAGACCGCCGACGCCGCCGCCCTCGCCGACCGGGTCCGCAACGCGGGCGCGATCTTCGTCGGCCCCTGGGCGCCGGTCTCCCTCGGCGACTACTGCGCCGGCTCCAACCACGTCCTGCCCACCGGCGGCTGCGCCTGTCACTCCTCGGGGCTCTCCGTGCAGTCCTTCCTGCGCGGTGTGCACATCGTGGACTACACGCGCGACGCGCTCGCCGACGTGGCCCACCACGTGGTCACCCTCGCCGAGGCCGAGGACCTCCCGGCCCACGGCGCCGCGATCAAGGCAAGGTTCGGCTGGAAGGTACCCGAGAGCAAGTGAACGCGTACGAGAAGATCGGGATCAACGACCTGCCGGTCCGTGAGGAGCTGAAGGGCCAGTCGCCCTACGGCGCCCCCCAGCTCGACGTGCCCGTCCAGCTGAACACCAACGAGAACCCCTACCCGCTGCCCGAGCCCCTGGTGGCCCGGATCGCGGAGCGGGTCGCCGAGGCCGCCCGCGGCCTCAACCGCTACCCCGACCGTGACGCGGTGGAACTCCGCACCGAGCTGGCCCGCTACCTCACCCGCAGCGCGGGGCACCCGGTGGGCGTGGAGAACGTCTGGGCCGCCAACGGCTCCAACGAGGTCCTCCAGCAGCTGCTCCAGACCTTCGGCGGCCCGGGCCGGACCGCGATCGGCTTCGAGCCCTCGTACTCGATGCACTCCCTGATCGCCCGCGGCACCGGCACCGGCTGGATCTCCGGCCCGCGCGACGCCGACTTCACCATCGACGTCGAGGCCGCCGAGGCGGTCATCGCCGAGCGGGCGCCCGACGTCGTCTTCGTCACCTCGCCCAACAACCCCACCGGCACCGCCGTCGAGGCCGGGGTCGTGGAGCGGCTCTACGCGGCCGCCCAGGCCGCCAAGCCCTCGCTGGTCGTGGTGGACGAGGCGTACGTGGAGTTCAGCCACCGCGCGTCGCTGCTGCCCCTCCTGGAGGGCCGGCCGCACCTGGTGGTCTCCCGGACCATGTCCAAGGCCTTCGGCGCCGCCGGACTCCGCCTCGGCTACCTGGCCGCCCACCCGGCCGTGGTCGACGCCGTGCAGCTGGTCCGCCTGCCGTACCACCTCTCCGCCGTCACCCAGGCCACCGCGCTCGCCGCCCTGGAGCACACCGACACCCTCCTCGGGTACGTCGAGCAGCTCAAGGCCGAGCGCGACCGGCTCGTCGCCGAGCTGCGCGCGGCCGGCTACGAGGTCACCGAGTCCGACGCCAACTTCGTCCAGTTCGGGCGTTTCCCCGACACGCACGAGGCGTGGCGGAAGATCCTCGACCGGGGCGTCCTGGTCCGGGACAACGGAGTACCGGGCTGGCTGCGGGTCACCGCCGGCACCCCCGATGAGAACGACGCGTTCCTCGACGCGGTTCGTGAGCTGAAGAAGGAGCAGAACGCATGAGCCGCGTAGGCCGCGTGGAGCGCACCACCAAGGAGACGTCCGTCGTCGTCGAGATAGACCTCGACGGCACCGGAAAGGTCGACGTGTCGACCGGGGTCGGCTTCTACGACCACATGCTCGACCAGCTCGGCCGGCACGGTCTGTTCGACCTGACCGTGAAGACCGACGGCGACCTCCACATCGACTCCCACCACACCATCGAGGACACCGCCCTCGCGCTGGGCGCCGCCTTCAAGCAGGCCCTCGGCGACAAGGTCGGCATCTACCGCTTCGGCAACTGCACGGTCCCCCTGGACGAGTCCCTCGCCCAGGTCACCGTCGACCTCTCCGGCCGCCCCTACCTGGTGCACACCGAGCCGGAGAACATGGCGCCGATGATCGGCTCGTACGACACCACCATGACGCGCCACATCCTGGAGTCCTTCGTGGCCCAGGCGCAGATCGCGCTGCACGTGCACGTGCCGTACGGACGCAACGCCCACCACATCGTGGAGTGCCAGTTCAAGGCGCTCGCCCGGGCCCTGCGCTACGCCTCGGAGCGCGACCCGCGGGCCGCCGGAATCCTCCCCTCCACGAAGGGCGCGCTGTAACCGTGACCGGTCTGTCCACCATCCTGATCGTCGTCGGGCTCTTCCTGCTCGGCGGCATCTACTCCTTCGTCAAGCAGCAGATGCCCAAGGGCCTCATCGTGCTGCTCTCCGTCGGCGCCGTCATGTGCCTCTCCGCCGGCGTGCTGCGTCTGGACGTGTGGTCATGACGACGAGCGCTCCCAAGAAGGTCGTCGTCTTCGACTACGGCTTCGGCAACGTCCGCTCCGCCGAGCGCGCGCTCGCCCGGGTCGGCGCCGAGGTCGAGATCACCCGCGACTACGACAAGGCGATGAACGCCGACGGCCTCCTGGTCCCCGGCGTCGGCGCCTTCTCCGCCTGCATGCAGGGGCTCAAGGAGGCCCGCGGCGACTGGATCGTCGGCCGTCGGCTCTCCGGCGGCCGCCCCGTCATGGGCATCTGCGTCGGCATGCAGATCCTCTTCGAGCGCGGCATCGAGCACGGCGTCGAGACCGAGGGGCTCGACGAGTGGCCCGGCACGGTCGAGCCGCTGGACGCCCCCGTCGTCCCCCACATGGGCTGGAACACGGTGGACGCGCCCGCCGACACCGAGCTCTTCGCCGGCCTCGACGCCGACACCCGGTTCTACTTCGTGCACTCCTACGCGGTGCGCGAGTGGACCCTGGAGGTCGGCAACAAGAACATCCGTGCCCCCAAGGTCACCTGGGCCACCCACGGCGAGCCCTTCGTCGCCGCCGTGGAGAACGGCGCCCTGTGGGCCACCCAGTTCCACCCCGAGAAGTCCGGCGACGCCGGAGCCCAGCTCCTCACCAACTGGATCGGAACCCTGTGAGCACTCTCGAACTCCTCCCCGCCGTCGACGTCCGCGACGGCCAGGCCGTCCGGCTCGTCCACGGCGAGTCCGGCTCCGAGACCTCCTACGGCTCCCCGCTGGAGGCCGCGCTCTCCTGGCAGCGCTCCGGCGCCGAGTGGCTCCACCTCGTCGACCTGGACGCCGCCTTCGGCACCGGCGACAACCGCGACCTGGTCCGCCAGATCACCGAGGCCATGGACATCAGGGTCGAGCTCTCCGGCGGCATCCGCGACGACGCCTCGCTCGCCGCGGCCCTCGCCACCGGCTGCACCCGGGTCAACCTCGGCACCGCCGCCCTGGAGACCCCCGAGTGGGTCGCCAAGGTCATCGCCGAGCACGGCGACAAGATCGCCGTCGGCCTCGACGTGCGCGGCACCACCCTCAAGGGCCGCGGCTGGACCAGCGAGGGCGGCGACCTCTACGAGACGCTCGCCCGCCTGGACTCCGAGGGCTGCGCCCGGTACGTCGTCACCGACATCGGCCGCGACGGCACCCTCACCGGCCCCAACGTCGAGCTGCTGAAGAACGTTTGCGCGGCCACCGACAAGCCCGTCGTCGCCTCCGGCGGCGTCTCCTCCCTGGACGACCTGCGCGCCCTCGCCGGGCTCACGCACCTGGGCGTCGAGGGCGCGATCGTCGGCAAGGCGCTCTACGCCAAGGCGTTCACCCTGGAGGAGGCCCTTCAGGCGGTGGCGTCGGCATGAGCGTGCGCAAGGTCGTGACCGGCGCCCCCTGGGAGGAGCAGTTCGGCTACTCCCGCGCGGTCGAGCTGCCCAACGGCACGGTCCTCGTCTCCGGCTGCACGTCGGTGATCGACGGCGCCGTCGCCGACGGCGGCCCGTACGAGCAGACCGTGAACTCCTTCGCCGTCGCCCTCGACGCGCTGGAGCGGCTCGGCCTCGGCGCGGGGGACGTCGTCCGCACCCGCATGTACCTCACCCACGCGCGGGACGTGGACGAGGTGGGCCGCGCCCACAAGGAGCTGTTCGACGCGGTCCGCCCGGCCGCCTCGATGATCATCGTCTCGGGCTTCGTCGACCCCCGCCTCGTCGTCGAGGTCGAGGTCGAGGCGTACAGGAGTGATGCGGCATGAGCCTCGCCGTACGAGTGATCCCCTGCCTGGACGTGGACAACGGCCGGGTCGTCAAGGGCGTCAACTTCCGGAACCTGCGGGACGCGGGCGACCCCGTCGAGATGGCCAAGCTGTACGACGCCGAGGGCGCCGACGAGCTGACCTTCCTCGACATCACCGCCTCCTCCGGCAACCGGGAGACCACCTACGACGTGGTGCGCCGCACCGCCGAGCAGGTCTTCATCCCGCTCACCGTCGGCGGCGGCGTCCGCTCGGCGGACGACGTGGACCGGCTGCTGCGGGCCGGCGCGGACAAGGTCGGCGTCAACACCGCCGCCATCGCCCGCCCCGAGCTGATCCAGGAGATCGCCGAGCGCTTCGGCCGCCAGGTCCTGGTCCTCTCGGTGGACGCCCGCCGGACCGCCTCCGGCTCCTTCGAGGTGACGACGCACGGCGGCCGCGAGGGCACCGGCATCGACGCCGTCGAGTGGGCCCACCGCGCCGCCGAACTGGGCGCGGGGGAGATCCTGCTCAACTCGATGGACGCGGACGGCACCAAGGACGGCTACGACACCGAGATGATCGCGGCCGTGCGCAAGCACGTGACCGTCCCGGTCATCGCCTCCGGCGGCGCCGGCAAGCTCGCCGACTTCCCGCCGGCCGTCGCGGCCGGCGCGGACGCGGTGCTCGCGGCCTCCGTCTTCCACTTCGGCGACCTGCGCATCGGCCAGGTCAAGGAGTCGCTGCGGGAAGCGGGTCACGAGGTCCGCTGAGACGCGTTCCGCTTGTGGGAAGGGCCCTCTCGGGGGCCCTTTCTCACGACGAGACGTGCAGGATTATTTGCGCAATATTCATTGCGCAAGTTTTCCTTCGCATCTACGGTCGTGTCCATGCCCTCACCGGAGAACCACCGGATCACCGACCTCGGCACCCTCAAGGCCATCGCGCACCCGCTGCGCATGCGCCTCTACCGGAACCTCTTCGTCGCCCGCACCGCCACCGCCTCCCAGCTCGCCGAGCAGGTCGACGAGGCCGTGTCGCTGGTCAGCTACCACCTGCGCAAGCTCGCCGAGCACGGCCTCATCGAAGAGGCCGAGGCCCAGTCCGGCGACGGCCGGGAACGCTGGTGGCAGCCCTCCTCGTACGGCGTCACCATCCGCGACGAGGACGTCCGCGACAGCCCCGAACTGGCCGCCGCGAGCGACGCCGTCGGCCGCACCATCAACGAGCAGCGCTCCGCACTCCACCGCCGCTTCCTCGACGAGCGCCTCACCTGGTCCGACGCCTGGCGCTCCGCCTCGATCAGCTCCGAGTGGCTGCCGCGCCTCACCGCCGCCGAACTCGCCGCGCTCAACGAGGAACTGGGAGCCGTCTGCGAGAAGTACGACCGCATCGCCCGCGCCGCCGAGGCCGCCGGCGACACCGAGGGCCGCGAGAACGTCGCCGTCCACCTCCACGGCTTCCCCTACCGCCCGTGACCGCCGTCCCGCTGGCCGAGCCCGCCGTCCACCCCGCCCACCGCGACCCCCAGGTCCTGCGCTGGCTCGGCGCCTACACCGCCTCCACCCTCGGCGACAGCGTCTACTACCTCGCCCTCTCCTGGGCCGCCGTCACCAGCGGCACCCCCGCCCAGGCCGGGCTCGTCATGGCCGTCGCCGCCGTGCCGCGCGCGCTGCTCATGCTCTTCGGCGGAGTGATCGCCGACCGCCTCGGCCCGCGCCGGGTCGTCATCGCCTCCGACACCGTCCGCTGCCTCGTCACCTTCGGCCTCGCCGCGCTCCTGCTCCTCGCCTCGCCGGGCCTGTGGGCCCTCGCCGCCGTCGCCCTCGTCTTCGGCGCCGTCGACGCCGTCTTCCTGCCGGCCGTCGGCGCCCTGCCGCCCCGGATCGCCGGGCGCGACCAGCTCGCCCGCGTCCAGGGCATGCGCGGCCTCGCCTACCGCATGGGCTCCGTCCTCGGCGCCCCGCTCGGCGGGCTCGCCGTCGCCGTCGGCGGCACCGCCACCGCCTTCGGCGTCGCCGGGGTCCTCTTCGCGCTCTCCCTGCCCCTGCTCGCCGCGCTCAGGCTCCGCCCGCTGCCGCGGGAGGACGAGACCGGCCGCGGCACCGCCCTGAGCGACCTCGCCGAAGGCCTGCGCTACCTCCGCCGCCACCGGGTGCTCGGCCCGCTGATGGTCGTCGTGCTCCTCAGCGACCTCGGCTTCACCGGCCCCCTCAACGTCGGCCTCGCCGTCCTGGCCGAGCAGCGCGGCTGGGGCGCCTCGGGCATCGGCTGGGTCCTCGCCGGCTTCGGCGTCGGCGCGGGCGGCGCCTCCCTGCTGCTCACCGTCAAGGGCCACATCCCCCGGACCGGTGTCGTCATGGGGTGGACCATGGTGGTCGGAGCCGTGTCCATCGGGGCGCTCGCCTACGTGCCCCACCTGGCCTTCGCCGTCCTCGTGGCCCTCTCCATCGGTCTGCTCGCCGGATTCTCCGGAGCCCTGTGCAACGCCCTGATCCAGACCGAGTGCGACCCCGCCTACCTCGGCCGGGTGAGCGCCGTCGCCGGTCTCGGCAGCCTCGGCATCGCCCCGCTCGGCTATCCGGTCACCGGCGTCGCCCTCGGCGTCTGGGGCCCCGGCCCGGTCTTCGTCGTCAGCGCCGCGGTCTGCGCCCTGTCCGGCGTGTACGCCCTCGCGGTCCGCGCCGTCCGCCGCGCCGAACTCCCGAAGACCTGACCTGACCCTAGATCCCCAGCTGCTTCGTCGTGTTCAGCAGCTCGATGGCGTCGGGCTCGCCCTCCAGGCCCACCTTCGCCACCTCCGTACGCCCGTACAGGTACATCGTCAGCTCGCCCGGCTCCCCGGAGACCGTCACCACCGGGGTGCCGCGGTGGGCGACCACCGTCTGGCCGTTCGGGCGGCGCAGCACCAGGCCCACCGGGGCCTTGCGGGCCAGCAGGCGGGCGGCCTTCTCCAGCCGGGACCAGAGGGCGTCCGCGAAGACCGGATCCAGCTCGCGCGCCGACCAGCCGGACTGGGCGCGGCGGACGTCCTCCGTGTGGACGTAGAACTCGACGACGTTCGCGCCCTCGTCCACCTGCTTGATCGTGAACGGGGAGAACCGCGGCGGACCCGTACGGACGAGCTGGATCAGCTCCTCGTACGGCTTTCCGGCGAACTCCTCCTGCACCCGCTCCAGGCGCTGCTTCAGCACCGGTACGACCGTCCCGGCCGCCGCGTCGGGCCGCCGTTCCCGCACCACCACATGCGCCGCGAGGTCCCGGGTCCGCCAGCCCTCGCACAGCGTCGGGGCGTCGGGACCGGCCGCCTCCAACAGATCAGCGAGCAGAAGCCGTTCACGTTTGGCATGGGTCGACATGCCCGCCAGCGTACGGCCGCGCCACGCCGTCCGCCCAGTGGACGCCCCGCCGGACACGCCTCCGCGTCACGGCACAATGGCGCCATGAGCAGCACGCCCCGGACCCCCAGTGACCTCGATCCGGCCATCGCCGCCCGCCTCAAGCGCAGCACCGACGGCCTGGTCCCCGCCATCGCCCAGCAGTACGACACCGGCGAGGTGCTCATGCTCGGCTGGATGGACGACGAGGCCCTCCACCGCACCCTCACCACCGGCCGCTGCACCTACTGGTCCCGCAGCCGGAACGAGTACTGGGTCAAGGGCGACACCTCCGGGCACGTCCAGCACGTGAAGTCGGTCGCCCTCGACTGCGACGCCGACACCCTCCTCGTCAAGGTCGACCAGGTCGGAGCCGCCTGCCACACCGGCGCCCGCACCTGCTTCGACGCCGACGTGCTGCTGTCCGCCGCCGGGCTCCCGGCATCCGAGTAGGGTCAGGCGCCATGGATCTCGAGACCTTCCGCAAGCTGGCGGCCGACCGCCGCGTCATCCCCGTCGGCCGCAGGCTCCTCGCGGACGGCGACACCCCGGTCGGGCTCTACCGCAAGCTCGCCGCCGAACGCCCCGGCACCTTCCTCCTCGAATCCGCGGAGAACGGCCGCAGCTGGTCCCGCTACTCCTTCATCGGCGTCCGCAGCGACGCCACCCTCACCGTGAAGGACGGCGAGGCCCACTGGCTCGGCACCCCGCCGGTCGGCGTCCCCGTCGACGGCGACCCGCTCGCCGCCCTGCGCGCCACCGTCGAGACCCTCCACACCCCGCGCGACCTGGCCGGCGGGCTGCCGCCCTTCACCGGGGGCATGGTCGGCTACCTCGGCTACGACATCGTCCGCCGCCTGGAGCGGATCGGCGACTCCACCCGTGACGACCTGGAGCTCCCCGAGCTCACCATGCTCCTCACCAGCGACCTCGCCGTCCTCGACCACTGGGACGGCTCGGTCCTCCTGATCGCCAACGCGATCAACCACAACGACCTGGAGACCGGAGTCGACGAGGCGTACGCCCACGCCGTCGCCCGCCTCGACGCGATGGAGGCCGACCTGGCCCGCCCCGTCGCCACCACCCCCGCCGCCCTCCCCGCCTCCGAGCTGCCCGAGTACTCCGCGCTCTGGGGCGGCCCCGCCTACCAGGACGCCGTCGAGGACGTCAAGGAACGGATCCGGGCCGGCGAGGCCTTCCAGGTCGTGCCCTCGCAGCGCTTCGAGACCCCCTGCACCGCCTCCGCCCTGGACGTCTACCGGGTCCTGCGGGCCACCAACCCGTCCCCGTACATGTACCTCTTCCGCTTCGAGAACGGCTTCGACGTCGTCGGCTCCTCGCCCGAGGCGCTGGTCAAGGTCGAGGACGGGCGGGCGATGCTCCACCCCATCGCCGGGACCCGGCACCGGGGCGCCACCCCGCAGGAGGACCACGACCTCGCCGAGGAACTGCTCGCCGACCCCAAGGAGCGCGCCGAGCACCTCATGCTCGTCGACCTCGGCCGCAACGACCTCGGCCGGGTCTGCGCCCCCGGCTCCGTCGAGGTCGTCGACTTCATGTCGATCGAGCGGTACTCCCACGTCATGCACATCGTCTCCACCGTCACCGGCCGGGTCGCCGAGGGGCGCACCGCCTTCGACGTCCTCACCGCCTGCTTCCCCGCCGGCACCCTCTCCGGAGCGCCCAAGCCCCGCGCGATGCAGATCATCGAGGAGCTGGAGCCCTCCCGGCGCGGCCTGTACGGCGGATGTGTCGGTTATCTCGACTTCGCCGGCGACTCCGACACCGCCATCGCCATCCGTACCGCCCTGCTCCGCGACGGCACCGCGTACGTGCAGGCTGGAGCGGGTGTCGTCGCCGACTCCGACCCGGCGGCCGAGGACGCCGAGTGCCGCAACAAGGCCGCCGCCGTGCTCCGCGCCGTGCACACCGCCAACCGGATGAACGGTTCGGCGAGGCCGTAGGGGATAGTGGGGTACGTGAGTGCCGTACCCGTACCCCAGCCCCGAGCCGCCCGCGCGGCCGTCACCTCCGGCGGTCGGCGGAGCCTCGCCCTCGCCCTGCTCCTCGGTGCCCTCGGGGCCACCGTCGTACTGCTCTCCGCCGGCCAGATCTGGGCCGAGGGCACCGCGTCGGTCGCCGGGGGCACCATCCCCGTCGAGGCCGACGGCGGCACCGTCACCGGCGTCCCGACCGCCCTCGCGATCGTCGGGCTCGCCGCCCTCGTCGCCGTCTTCGCCGTCCGCCGCACCGGCCGCACCCTGGTCGCCGGGCTGCTCGCGCTCAGCGGCGCCGGGGCCGCCCTCGCGGCCTTCCTCGGCGCCTCCGACAGCGACGCCCTCGACGCCGAGGCCGCCCGGATCAGCGGCGACACCGCCGCGGCCGTCGCCGGTCTCACCCACACGGCCTGGCCGTACGTGGCCGCCGTCGGCGCCCTGCTCATCCTCGTCGCCGGCCTCTTCGCCCTGCGCTACGGCAAGAGCTGGCCCGCGATGGGCGGCCGTTACGAGCGCTCCGGCGCCCCCCGTCCGACCCGCCGCCCCGCCGCCGGCGACCCCGACCGGCCCGAGGACCTGTGGAAGGCACTCGACCGCGGCGAGGACCCGACGCACGACGCGTGATCGTCCGGGACCCCCCGAGTCACCTCCGCGGGGTCACGTGCGGAAGAATGACGCCGTCATCACATGACAGCCGTCGTCTTCGACGTCACCACCGAGCAACATCTACGAGGAGCAACTCATGGCGGGCAGCGCCCACGGACACACCCCGGCCGCCTGGACCGGTGTCATCATCTCCTTCATCGGCTTCTGCATCGCCGGAGTCTTCATGGTGGCGGCGAACGTGCCCGGCTTCTGGGCCGGTGTCGGCGTCATCCTCCTCGGCGGTGTCGTCGGCGGCGCGATGAAGGTCGCCGGCCTCGGCATGCCGAAGCAGTCCCAGGCCGTCGCCGCGGCCCGCGACAGCGCGACCGCCGCGATCAGGGCCCGCGCCTGACCCCAGGTCCGGTCCCGGGTCCGCCGCGCGACGCGCGCGGCCCGAGAATCACCCGAACGGCGCCGGCCCGCCCGGCCGGGCAGCGCCCGCGTGGGGTGCCGGGCCCCCCCGGCGGCCAAAGCCCCCGGTACCCCCCCCCCCCCCCCCCCACCCCCCCCCCCCCCCCCCCCCCCC
>NZ_JBHTST010000070.1:0-39752 GCF_042794995.1 Streptomyces sp. NPDC056503 | reverse complement strand
CCCGGGACCTGCCCCGGGCCTCCCCCTCCGTCGACTCCCGGCTAGAACAGGCCCTTGAAGCCGTTCCAGCCGCCGGTGCCGATCAGCACCCGGCCGCCGTACGTGCCGGAGCCGGTCGACGCGTACCGGTACAGCTTCCCGTCCGTGGTCCGCGCGAGCAGGTCGGCCCGCCCGTCACCCGACAGGTCGCCGACCCCGACGAGCGCCGAGTACACGCCCCAGCCGCCGCCGACCTTCACCCGGGCGGTCACGCCGCCGGTCGCGGTCCCGTCGTACCGCCACAGCACACCGGCGGAGTCGACGCCGAGCAGGTCGCCCCGCCCGTCGCCGTTCAGGTCACCGGCGCCGACCAGCTTCCTGTACAGCTTCCAGTTCACCCCGATCCGCACCCGCGCCTTCAGCGCGTGCGTCGCCGTGCCGCCGTAGAAGTACACGTCACCGGTGGACGCCTGACGGGCGATCAGGTCGACGTACCCGTCCCCGTTCACGTCGCCGGACGAGGTCAGGAGGTCGTAGCCGCCCCAGCCGCTCCCGACGGGCGTGTACGGAGACGACGCCGTGACGGCCTTCCCGCACCCGGGCCGGTACGCCCGCAGGTCGCCGCCGACGCGCACGTACACGTCGGCGCAGCGGTCGCCGTTCAGGTCCCCGGCGGGCACGAACAGCGAGCCGGCCGCGAACGTGCCGCCGACCCCGGCGGTACGCGACGAGAGCGCGCCCGTGCCCGTGCCCCGGTACATCGACATCGCGCCCGCCGCGTCCGTCACCAGCAGGTCCCCGAAGCCGTCGTCCCCGGCCATGTCCCGCCACACCGCGGCGGCACCGGACACGGCCACGCTCCCGGAAGCCGTCGGATCGGCCCCGTGCCCGTCGGCGGGCTTCACGGTGAGGCTCCAGGTGTACGCCCCGTTCGGCACGTACTTCCCGGCGGCGTCCTTCCCGTCCCACGAGGGCGCCACGATCCCGCGCGCCTCGCCACCGGCCAGCGTCCGCACGCTCTTCCCGCTCACCTTGTGCTTGAGCGTGAGCGTCCACGAGGAGCCCGGCTTCGACAGCCACCAACGCGGCTTCCACGCACCGGACCTGATGTTCGCGGCGGGGGTGTCGGCGTCGATGGCGGTGAGCCGGCTGGTGACGCCGCCGAGACCGGTGACGCGGACCGACTGGTACGGGTCGACGAAGGCGACACCTCCGCCGAAGCGGTCGACCGTCCACCACCGGCCGTCATAGGCGTCCGCGCCATGGAAGACGGTGCCGAGTTCCTTCGTCTCCGCCTCACCGGACCGGACGTCGTCCACGTAGAGGGTCTTGGTGTGGCCCAGGGCCTCGAAGGCCACGAATCCGTCACCGAGGTGGAGCGGCGCGCCCACCGGGACCCGGGTCCAGACCGAGGTGCGCTTCTCGCGGTCGTGGACCACCACGGAACCGGTGCTGTTCGCGCACCTCGCCGAGATCCACTTGCCGACGACCTCCAGGCCGGTGAACTTGCAGCTGGTGCCGAGGTCGGCGGTGGCGACCGTCGCGCCGGTGCGCACGTCGACCGCGGTGACCTTGCCGTCGGTCGTGGAGCCGGTCCACAGCTGTCCGCCCCACAGAGACTGGTTCAGGACGGAGGAGTCCCGGAGGACGGCACCGGTCTCGATGTCCGCGACGATCGAACGGCCGACCCCACCGGCCTCCGCGGAGAAGTGGACGTAGCGGCCGGAGACCCGGACGACGGTGTCCAGGGCGAGCTCGCTCGCGTGCTTGACGACGACGCTGCGGGTGGCACCGCCCCTGCCCGGGGTCGTCACGTGCACCGCGACGGCGCATTCGGTGCAGCCGGGACGGTTCACGCTGTCCAGGGTGACCAGGCGGCCGTCGCCGGTGTCCGACCACCAGCGCGTGTAGGGCGCGTCGTGCGGGGCCTGCGGACAGTCGGCGGCCGAGCCCAGCGTGTCGCAGCTCCACCGCGCGGTCGCCGCGTGCGTGCCCGTGAGGGCGAGGTCGTACCCCTGGAGCACGCGGTGGCCCGAGCTCCACCAGCCGTCGTCCTGCGCCACGAGCCGCCCCTGGGACAGGGTCAGGCCCGCCCGGGGGAAGATCCCCAGCAGGGTGAGGACGTGCTCGGCTGCCGGTGCGCCGTTCGCGCCGGGGGCGATCCGCTGGACGCCGAACTCGCCCGCGTCCGGTGTGCCGGCCACGTACACCGCGCCCCCCGCCCCGACCGCGAGGGAGGCATCGGCCGTCACGGTGACACCGAGGTCGCGCGACGTGCCGCCGGCGAGCGGGAGGGCGTACAGCGCGGCCTGCTCGTGGTAGTCGTCGTCCGTCGTGGAGAGCGCGGTCCGGCCGAGGAGCCAGTCGCCCACGAGGCCGAGCCGCGTGGTGGTGTCCGTGACGGCGTGCGGCAGCGTGACCCTGCGGCCGGGGGCCGCCGGGTCGGTACGGGAGAGGACGAAGGCCTCGGTCGCACCGGCCGCACCGCCGAACAGGATCCTCCGCGCGTCGAGCGCGACGGACTCCACGTCGGTCGCTCCCCTGGGGAACGGGGGCTCCGGCAGCGGCGTGACGGTGCCGGAGGCGAAGTCGAGCAGGACGAGGGCCGTCTTCGGCCCCGTCGGACCGACGGCGTAGCGCAGGACCGCGCCCGTACCGTCCTGGGCGAGGACGGTCGGCTCCGAGACGGCGTTCGGCAGGCGCGCCTCCCGGCCGGCCGGGGGATTCTCGCCGTAGCCGACGAAGTACAGGGTGGCGCCGTCGGCGCCGGTCCCGTACCGGACCAGGTGGCGGCCGGCGAGGAGCGGCAGCCATCCCTCGCCGAGGTCCGTCTCCAGTCCGGAGGTCCGCCCGGTCGCGAAGTCGTGGACGGTGGCGGAGGACCGGGGTCCCTCGCTGTACCAGTCGGGGCAGACCACCACGTCCCCGGCCGAGAACGAGTCACCGGGCTCGCACGGCGGCGCGTAGGCAGGGGACCCGCCGCGCAGGTCGTGCCAGCCGACCCGCGAGGAGTCGAGCACCTGGACTCCGGTTCCGGCACCTTGGATCTCGGCGTGGACCGGGGCGTCCGGGTCGCCCGGGGCCGCGATCGTCACCTCGTACGGCGCCGTGTCGGCCGCCGCCGCGAGCGGGGCCGTGACGGCCGCGAGGCCCGTGAGGGCCAGGGTCGTGCTCAGGGCGAGCGCGACGGTTCTTCGGACGGACAAGAAAGGGGTCCCCTCGTACGGAACGTCGATGACGACGGCAGAGGGGAGGCGGAAGAGGACGCGCGGGCGGGCACAGCGGCGTACGCCGGTCCCCGCGCGCACGCGCGGTCCTGGGCGCCGGCCCGATGCCCCCACCTGCCGGCTGGCGCGATCGTACAACTGACCGAAACCCTTCGGGAAGTGGAGGATCCCCATCCGCCACCGCCCCGGAAATCCCCGCACCCGGGCCCGCCCCCACCCCTACGCTCACCCCCATGGGATACACCAGGACCTCGTACGTCTGCCTGCCGTGCCGGGGCTCGTACAAGCAGGGGTACGACCACGGGCCCGAGCGGAAGTGCCCTCGGTGCGGGGAGCTCATGGTGGGTGTCGGGTCCGCGTTCCAGCCGCCGCGGCGGCGGGACGACGAGGCGTGGCGGGTGCTGTCGGTGCTGCTCCACGCGGGGGTCCGCTTCCACAAGCGGGGCTGCTGCGGGAGCGGGTCCGGCTACCGGCCGCGGACGCTCGCCGAGGTCAAGGCCCGCGTCGCCCACGCCCGCCGCACCGGGGAGCCGCTCGCCGAGGCCCTCGTACGGCCGGTCGTCTGAGGCACGGGCACACGCGCGGCCCCCACACGCGGAGCCGCGCGCGGGGCCGCACGCGGAAACGCACGCGGAGCCCCGCACGGAAACGCGCCGAGGGCGGCACCCCCTCGCGGGGAGTGCCGCCCTCGGCGTTCGCGTTCAGCGAGGAACCACCGATCCGTTCGGATCAGAAGTCCATGTCACCGCCCGGCATGCCGCCGCCGGCCGGGGCCGCGGCCTTCTCCGGCTTGTCGGCGATGACGGCCTCGGTGGTGAGGAAGAGCGCGGCGATCGACGCGGCGTTCTGCAGCGCGGAGCGCGTCACCTTGGCCGGGTCGATGATGCCCTCGGCGACCAGGTCGACGTACTCGCCGGTCGCGGCGTTGAGGCCGTGGCCCGGGGTCAGGTTGCGCACCTTCTCGACCACGACGCCGCCCTCAAGGCCGGCGTTGACCGCGATCTGCTTGATCGGGGCCTCCAGGGCCAGCTTGACGATCGCGGCACCGGTGGCCTCGTCGCCGTCCAGCTCCAGCTTCTCGAAGACGCTGGAGGCCTGGAGCAGGGCCACGCCGCCGCCGGCGACGATGCCCTCCTCGACGGCCGCCTTGGCGTTGCGCACGGCGTCCTCGATGCGGTGCTTGCGCTCCTTGAGCTCGACCTCGGTCGCGGCACCGGCCTTGATGACCGCCACGCCGCCGGCGAGCTTCGCGAGGCGCTCCTGGAGCTTCTCGCGGTCGTAGTCGGAGTCGCTGTTCTCGATCTCGGCGCGGATCTGGTTCACGCGGCCCGCGACCTGCTCGCTGTCACCGGCACCGTCGACGATGGTGGTCTCGTCCTTGGTGATGACGACCTTGCGGGCGCGGCCCAGCAGGTCGAGACCGGCCGACTCCAGCTTGAGGCCGACCTCCTCGGAGATGACCGTGCCGCCGGTGAGGATGGCGATGTCCTGGAGCATGGCCTTGCGGCGGTCGCCGAAGCCCGGGGCCTTGACCGCGACGGAGCGGAAGGTGCCGCGGATCTTGTTGACGACCAGGGTCGACAGGGCCTCGCCCTCGACGTCCTCGGCGATGATCAGCAGCGGCTTGCCCGACTGCATGACCTTCTCCAGGAGCGGGAGGAGGTCCTTCACGGAGGAGATCTTGGAGTTGACGATGAGGAGGTAGGGGTCCTCGAGCGAGGCCTCCATGCGCTCCATGTCGGTCGCGAAGTACGCCGAGATGTAGCCCTTGTCGAAGCGCATGCCCTCGGTGAGCTCCAGCTCCAGACCGAAGGTCTGGGACTCCTCGACCGTGATGACGCCTTCCTTGCCGACCTTGTCCATCGCCTCGGCGATGAGCTCGCCGATCTGCGTGTCGGCGGCGGAGATGGAGGCGGTGGAGGCGATCTGCTCCTTCGTCTCGACCTCCTTCGCCTGGTCGAGCAGGGCGCCGGAGACGGCCTCGACGGCCTTCTCGATGCCGCGCTTGAGGGCCATCGGGTTGGCACCGGCGGCGACGTTGCGGAGGCCCTCGCGGACGAGCGCCTGGGCGAGGACGGTGGCGGTGGTCGTACCGTCGCCGGCGACGTCGTCCGTCTTCTTGGCGACTTCCTTGACCAGCTCGGCGCCGATCTTCTCGTACGGGTCCTCGAGCTCGATCTCCTTGGCGATGGAGACACCATCGTTGGTGATCGTGGGGGCGCCCCACTTCTTCTCGAGGACGACGTTACGGCCCTTGGGGCCGAGGGTGACCTTGACGGCGTCAGCGAGCTGGTTCATGCCGCGCTCGAGACCGCGCCGGGCCTCCTCGTCGAACGCGATGATCTTGGCCATGTGAAGTGGTCCTCCCGGACATGGGGTGGATAACGCTCCAGGACCGCGCCGACGCCCGCGACGGACGGCCTCCGCGTTCCGCGTGGTTCCTTGCCCCACCCGGGTCGGCGGCCTCGTCTGCCCGATCCTCGTAGCACTCTCACCTTCCGAGTGCTAACGCCAATGATTAGCACTCGACCCATGCGAGTGCAAGCGACTCTCGTGGATCGGGCAGCTCCACGCCGGAGTCGCGGGGCGCCCCGGGAACGCCCCCCGAACGACTCCGGGGCGGCCCCGGAACGCCCCGGAAGCGGCGCCGGAACGCCCCGGAACGCCCCGGAACCGCCCCGTGGAACGCGCGAGGGGCTCGCATCCCCAGGGATGCGAGCCCCTCGACGACGAGACGTCGGTGGCCGATCGCGCCGCGCCTCAGGCGGTCACCTTGACCATGTCCGCCTGCGGACCCTTCTGACCCTGCGAGATCTCGAACTCGACTCGCTGGCCTTCTTCGAGGCTGCGGTACCCATCCATCTGGATGGCGCTGTAGTGGACGAAAACATCCGCACCACCGTCGACCGCGATGAAGCCGTAGCCCTTCTCCGCGTTGAACCACTTGACGGTGCCCTGAGCCATGCCTAACTCCCCTATTACTTACTGGCCCTTGCGCGGATCCGCACTTCACGGACCCGGGTCAGAACCTGCGCCGGAACGCGTCGACCGCGGCTGAATGTATCTGTCCAACTGCCCTCTGCAACAGGGCAATCCACCGGGAATTCTGGGTGGATCGGAAAGGGGAATCAGGGAGAAATCACTGAATTGCAGGGCAACTCGGGCCGGGCGAAAGCCGCATAAGGGGCAGAGTGCATATGCTTTTCGGCCGCTTCTTGGCCCGTTCTCGTCAGGTCCGGGGCCACTCTCATATGCGCCTGGCATGAGCGGCGGAGGGGGCTTCCCCAACTCTATCGCGCTCAACCATGCAGAATTGCCCCCTCCGCTTTCTCTCGCGGAAGGGGCAATTCTGTACCGACCGGTAAAACAGCGGGGCTCAGCAGCCGCCGGCGACCGCCGGGATGATGGAGACGCCCGCGCCGTCCGGCGTGGCGGTCTCCAGGCCCTGCTCGAAGCGGACGTCGTCGTCGTTCACGTAGACGTTCACGAAGCGGCGCAGCTTGCCCTGGTCGTCCAGGACGCGGGCGGCGATGCCGGTGTGGTTCTTCTCCAGGTCGGCGATGACCTCGGCGAGGGTGCCGCCCTCGGCGGGGACCTCGGCCTGGCCGCCGGTGTAGGTGCGGAGGATGGTGGGGATGCGGACGTTCACGGCCATGCTGTGTTCACGGACCTTTCAGTGGGCCAGGCCCGCGTCGCGGAACGCGTCCAGGCTCGGGCGGATGGTGGCGGTCGCCTGAGAACTGTCGGCCACGGCGTCCAGGGTCTTGAGCCCGTCACCCGTGTTGAGGACGACGGTGGTGAGGTCCGGGTCGATGACGCCGGCCTCGACGAGCTTGCGGGTCACGCCGACGGTCACGCCGCCCGCGGTCTCGGCGAAGATGCCCTCGGTCCGGGCGAGCAGCTTGATCGCGTCGACGACCTGCTCGTCGTTCACGTCCTCCACGGCTCCGCCGGTGCGGCGGGCGATGTCGAGGACGTAGGGGCCGTCGGCCGGGTTGCCGATCGCGAGCGACTTGGCGATCGTGTTCGGCTTCTGGGGGCGGACCACGTCGTGGCCGGCCTTGAAGGCGGCGGACACCGGGGAGCAGCCCTCGGCCTGCGCGCCGAAGATCTTGTACGGCTTGTCCTCGACGAGGCCCAGCTTGACGAGCTCCTGGAGCCCCTTGTCGATCTTGGTGAGCTGGGAGCCGGAGGCGATCGGGATGACGAGCTGGTCGGGGATGACCCAGCCGAGCTGCTCGCAGATCTCGTACGCGAGCGTCTTGGAGCCCTCGCCGTAGTAGGGGCGCAGGTTGACGTTGACGAAGCCCCAGCCCTCGCCGAGCGGGTCGCCGATGAGCTCCGAGCAGAAGCGGTTGACGTCGTCGTAGTTGCCCTCGATGGCGACGAGGTCACCGCCGTACACGCCGGCCATGACGACCTTGCCCTGCTCCAGGTCGTGCGGGATGAAGACGCAGGAGCGGAAGCCGGCACGGGCGGCGGCGGCGCCGACGGCGCCGGCCAGGTTGCCGGTGGAGGAGCAGGAGAGGGTGGTGAAGCCGAAGGCGCGGGCGGCCTCGATGGCCTGGGCGACGACCCGGTCCTTGAAGGAGTGGGTCGGGTTGCCGGAGTCGTCCTTGACGAACAGCTTGCCGGGGGCGACGCCGATCTCGCGGGCGAGGTTGTCGGCCTTGACGAGCGGGGTCCAGCCGGGGTTCAGGTTCGGCTTCTCGGCGACGTCGGCGGGGACGGGCAGCAGGGGCGCGTACCGCCAGATGTTCGCGGGGCCGGCCTCGATCCGCTTCCGCAGCTCCTCGGGGTCGCCGGCGGGCAGTTCGTAGGCGACTTCGAGGGGGCCGAAGCAGAGCTCGCAGGCGAAGATCGGGCCGAGGGCGAAGACCTCGCCGCATTCGCGACAGGAAAGCCCGGACGCGGGACCGAGGTCGACGGTGGTGGCGGGTGCGACGGTCTGTACAGCCATGGAGGGGAGGCCCTTTCTCCTCATCTTCCTCATGGCGCATTTCGCCATGAGACGGATTTGGCACCTTCCCTAGCCGGGGGCCTCGCTGGCGCAAGACAAACCGACTGGAGGGTTGCCGGGGCTTCAACGGGCCGTATCCCTCTGCCCCTCTGGATGAGCGGTATTCGATTGTGAGACGCGGGTGGGACCCCGACATGCATCGGGCATCCGCGTTGTTCAAGACTGTAACCGAAGGCTTCGAAGGTGGAGACGGTCGTCCGATCCGCGAGATGGAGATCACGTTGCTGGAAGAAGTGGAGCGCTGGCTGGACCGGCGGTCCTGGTCCGTGTCCGACCGGCCCCTCGACCGGGTGCTCGCCGCCAAGCGGGGGACGACGGTCAGCGTGGTGCTGCCCGCGCTGAACGAGGAGGCGACGGTCGGGGACATCGTCAGCGTGATCCGGCGCGAGTTGATGACCGAGGCGGTGCCGCTCGTGGACGAGCTGGTGGTGATCGACTCGGGCTCCACGGACCGCACGGCCGAGGTCGCGGCGGCGGCCGGAGCGCGGGTGGTCGCGCGGGACGGGATACTTCCCCGGATCCCGGCGGTCCCGGGGAAGGGCGAGGTCCTGTGGCGGTCACTCATGGTGACCGGCGGGGACGTGGTCTGCTTCGTGGACGCGGACCTGCGGGACTTCTCGGCGGACTTCGTCACCGGCATAGTGGGCCCGCTGCTCACCGACCCGGACGTGGAGTTCGTCAAGGCGATGTACGACCGCCCCTTCGGTGACACCCCAGGTCAGGGCGGTCGGGTGACGGAGCTGGTGGCGCGCCCCCTGCTCAACCTGCACTGGCCGCGCCTCGCCGGCTTCGTGCAGCCGCTGGGCGGCGAGTACGCGGCCCGGCGCTCACTGCTCGAACGGCTGCCCTTCCCCGTCGGTTACGGAGTGGAGCTGGGTCTCCTCGTCGACGCGCTGCACACGGTGGGCCTGGACGCGCTGGCGCAGGTGGACGTCGGGGTGCGCAAGCACCGGCACCAGGACGGGCAGGCGCTGGGCCGGATGGCGGCGGCGATCTACCGGACGGCGCAGCTGCGGCTCTCCCGGGGCCATCTCGTACGCCCCTGGCTGACCCAGTTCGAGCGGGGCGAGGAGGGCTTCGAGCCGCGGACGTACGCGGTGGACACGGAGGAGCGCCCGCCGATGGCCGAGATCACGGAGTACGCGCAGCGACGCGTGGCGTAACGCCCGCACATGATGGGCTTTGCCTACATTGCCCTTTCATGCGCTTCGTACGATCCCGCCCCGCCCGCGGGCGATCCCGCCCCGCCCGCGGGTCCCGTGTGCTCGCGGCGGGCCTCCTCGCCGCGGCCACGCTCCCGCTGGCGACGGCCGCACCGGCCGCCGCCGATGTCGTCGAACCGTTCGGCCCGCGGTACCAGGAGTCCCTGTACGGGGACTCCACCACGGTCGGCAACACCGTCATGGGCTGCCCCCCGGCCCCCGCCGGCCCGGCGGCCCGCTGCGCGACCGCCACGAGGGGCGAGGGCGCGGACGGCGGCGACGCCTTCGTCACGCGACGCCCGGCCACGGGCGGGACCGGCGACGCGTACGGCACCGGAGGCACCGGGAGCGGCGGCTCGATGGCCGACACCGGGGCCCACGGCGAGCGGCTGTGGCTGCTCGGCGCGCTGGCCGTGGTCCTCGCCGCGACGGGCCTGGTCGCGAAGGCGGCGATGCGCGGCCGGCGGATCCGCTAGAACGGGGCGGCCGTCCGTATCCGGCCGACCGCTGACCGTATACGTACGTTTGAGCGTTTACGGGACGGGCTAGGTTCGCCACATGGCTTCCGTACTCGTGGCATCCAACCGAGGCCCCGTCTCGTACACGCTCGGTGACGACGGCACCCTCTCCTCCCGCAGGGGCGGCGGCGGCCTCGTCTCCGGCCTGAGCGCCGTGGACTCCCAGGACGGCCTCTGGGTGTGCGCGGCGCTCGGCGACGGCGACCGGGAGGCCGTCCGGCGCGGCGTCGCCGAGCCCGGGGTGCGGATGCTGGACATCGACCCGGAGGTGTACGCCGACGCGTACAACGGCATCGCGAACTCGGTGCTGTGGTTCCTCCACCACCACCTGTACGACATCCCGCGCGAGCCCGTCTTCGACGCGGCCTTCCGCCGCCGCTGGGCCTCCTACCGCGCCTACAACCGCGCCTTCGCCGAGACCCTCGCCGCCGAGGCGTCCGAGGGCGCGGCGGTCCTGGTGCAGGACTACCACCTGGCCCTGGTCCCCGGGATGCTCCGCGAGCTCCGCCCCGACCTCCGCATCGGCCACTTCACGCACACCCCGTGGGTGTCGCCGGAGTACCTGCGGATGGTGCCGGACGACATCGTCGAGGAACTGCTGTGGGGCATGCTCGGCGCGGACGAGCTCGGCTTCCACACCTGGGGATGGGCGTCCTCCTTCATCGGCTGCTTCCAGCAGCGCGAGGACCCGACCGGCTTCGCCCAGGGCGTGTGGCCCAGCGGCGACCCCTGGTACGGCGTGGAGTGGCGCCGCAACGACACCGGGAAGGGCCGCACCCGCGTCCAGGTGTACGCGCTGGGCGTCGACGCCGACGAGCTGCGGGCCCTCGCCCACCGCCCCCAGGTGGACGACCGCCTGGCCCGGCTCCGCGAGGAGGTCGGCGGCCGGAGGACCATCGTCCGCGTCGACCGCACGGAGCTGTCGAAGAACATCCTCCGCGGCCTCCTGGCCTACCGGGAGCTCCTCACCACCCACCCCGAGTGGCGCGAGGAGGTCGTCCACCTGGCGTCGGCGTACCCCTCCCGGCAGGACCTGGAGTCGTACCGCGCGTACACGGCCTCCGTCGTCGCCCTCGCCGAGGAGATCAACACCGAGTTCGGCACCGCCGGCTGGCAGCCGGTCCTGGTCTCCGTCGAGGACGACTTCACCCGCTCCCTGGCCGCCTACCGCCTCGCCGACGTGGCCCTGGTGAACCCGGTCCGCGACGGCATGAACCTGGTGGCGAAGGAGATACCCGTGGTCTCCGACGCGGGCTGCGCCCTGGTCCTGTCGACCGGCGCGGGCGCCCACCGCGAGTTGGGGAAGGACTCCCTCACCGTCGACCCCTTCGACGTCTCGGCCACCGCCGAGGCCCTCCACGCCGCCCTCACGATGCCGACCGCCGAACGCGCCGAGCGCACCAAGCGCCTGGCCGAGGCCGCCACCGCCCTCCCCCCGCAGCGCTGGTTCCTCGACCAGCTGGCCGCGCTCCGCGACCCCTCCTAGGAGGCGGCCTCCCGCCGCTCGCGCCCCCAGGCCGCGAGCGGCTCCAGGGCGTCGTCGAGCCGGAGGGCCACGGCAGGCCGAACCGGTCGCCGCGAGGGCGGTACGGAGGGGCTCAGCCCTCCCGTACCGCCCTCGCCAGTTCCGCGAGGAGGGCGACCACCCCGGACGGGCCCGGGACGGAGAGGTCGGCGCGGTCGGCGAGTTCGGGGACCTCGGTGGAGCCGGAGCAGACGAGGAGGCCCGGGAGGCCGTCGCCGCGGAGCTTCTCCACGGCGGCGAAGGCCGGCAGGTCGCCCAGGTCGTCGCCGGCGTACAGCACGGAGCCGGCGCCCCTCTCGCGTACGAACTCGGCCAGCGCCACGCCCTTGTCCATCCCCGGGGGGCGGAGCTCCAGGACCAGCCGGCCCGGCTCCAGCACGAGGCCGTGCGCGGCGGCCAGGTCGCCCAGCGGTCCCTTCAGCGCCTCGAAGGCGGCCTGCGGGTCCCCGGCGCGGCGGGTGTGGACGGCGACCGCCCGGCCCTTCTCCTCGATCCAGACGCCGGGCCAGGCGCCGTGCCGGTCGAGGAAGCCGGGGAGTTCGGCGCGGACGGAGGCGACGCCGGGGTGCGGGGCGGCGGCCGTGACGGTGCCGGTGGCGGCGTCCCAGCGTTCGGCGCCGTAGTGGCCGAGGACCGTGAGGTGCTCCAGGCCCGGCACCCCGGCGAGGCCGCCGTGCCGGACGGCGACGCCGGCGGGGCGGCCGGTCACGATGACGACGGCGGCGAGGTGCGGGGCGAGCGCGGCGAGCGCGGGGACGGCGCCGGGGTGGGCGCGGGCCCGCTCGGGATCGGGGACGATCTCGGCGAGCGTCCCGTCGAAGTCCAGGGCGACGACGGCGTCGGAAGGGCGCGCGAGGAGCGCGTCCAGGCCGTCGCGGCCTGCGGGTGTGGCCGGGTGCGGAAGGCTGCTGACCATGCGACCGACCCTACCGACGAGGGCGCGCCGCGTCAGCGTGGCCGGACTCACCTCCGGGCCGTCTCGCGGAAGGTTTACCTCCGGCGTTCCTTCTCTTCCCGCACCCGTCGCAGGCGGTTGACCGTGACGGGGTCGTGGGCGAGGGCGCGGGGGTCGTCGAGGAGGGCGTTGAGGAGCTGGTAGTAGCGGGTCGGCGAGAGCCCGAGGCCCTCGCGGACGGCCCGCTCCTTGGCGCCGGGGCCGGGCCAGGAGCGGCGCTCGACGGCGAGGACGGCCTGCTCGCGCTCGCCGAGCCCGCCGCCGCCGTCCTGCGGCGTCTCTTCGGTCATACGACCAACCTATTACCCGGCGGTCTACTCCGCCGCCTCCGCCGCCGTCGCCGTGCGGGCGATGGCGCCGAGGACGTCGGCGGGGCGGCCGGCGGGGGTGACGGCCCTGCCGATGTCCTGCTTGATGGTCTCGCTGACCTTGGCCCAGGAGGTCTTGCCGACGGGCGGGAGCTGGGCGGTGGGCAGCGCCTTCAGGAACTCGCGGAGGCCCGCGTGCTCGGCCGCGGTCTCCATGCGGGTGGAGGCGCTGACGGTGACGGGCAGCAGGTCGTTGTCGCCGGCGAACTTGAGCACGTTCTCGTCGCTGAAGACGAAGTCGAGGAAGGCACCCGCCTCCTTGCGGTGCCCGTTCTGCTTGAAGCCCATGATCCAGTCGGCGACGCCCATGGAGGCCCTGGCCGGGCCGTCGACGCCGGGGAGCGGGGCCTGGCCGACCTTGACGCCCTGCTTGGCGGCCTCCTGGACGAGCGAGGGGTGGCCGTTGAGCATGCCGACCTCACCGCGCGCGAAGGCGGCGAAGGCGGCCTTGCGGTTGAGCTTGCCGGGGGCTATCGGGCCGGTGAGGCCCTGGTCGACCAGCTTGTCCTTGAGCCAGGCGAAGGTCTCGATGTTGGCCTCGGAGGCGATGGCGTACCGGTCGGAGTCGTCGGTCCAGCCGCCCCCGCCGGCGAGCAGCCACATCAGGGACTCCGCCTGTGCCTCCTCCGGGCCGAGGGGGAGGGCGAAGGGGGTGCGGACGCCCTCCTTCTTGAGCTTCTTCGCCGCCGCGGCCAGCTCGTCCCAGGTGGTGGGGGGCTCGATCCCGGCCTTGTCGAAGAGGTCGGCGTTGTAGAAGAGGGGGCGGGTGGAGGCGACGAACGGCATGCCGTACTGGACGCGCTCGTTCTCGCCGGCCTCGGCGAGCGCCGGGAGGAAGTTGGCCTGCACGGGGATGGTGAGGAGGTCGTCGGCCGAGTAGAGCTGCCCGGCGGCCGCGTAGTCGGCGTAGGCGCCGATCTGGGCGACGTCGGGGGCCTGGCCGGCCTTCACCATCTCGGCGACCTTGCGGTCGACGTCGTCCCAGGACTCGACCTGCACCTGGACCTTGATCCCGGGGTGGCCGGCCTGGAAGGCGGCGACGAGGTCGTCCCAGTACTTCCTGGTGGTGTTGCCGCCGGTGAGGTCGTAGTCGGCGGCGACCAGGCGCAGGGTCACGTCACCGCCGTCGCCGCCGAGGGTGCCGCAGCCGGCGACCGTGGAGGTCAGGCCCAGGGCGGCGGCGGCCGCGGTCAGTCCAAGGAATCGTCGCCGCTCCACGGCTTCATCCACCTTTTGCTCGTCATTGAGCAGCAGTGAGCTGCACATACGTCCGGGATGTGTCCGGAGTGCGTCCGGGATACGACCGGGACACATCCGGGCGGGGGCCGAAAGTCTTCCCCACTCCCAGGCAAGAGGTCTACACCAGTGGGGTATCACTTCCGCAACTCCGGGGGGACCTTCGCCACAAACCCCCCATGACGGGGGCTCGAATTTGTATCCGAGCGCAACAATCCTCGGCAGTGGACTAGACCTTTAGGGCGGTCTCGCGCGAGACTGTCCCCCGTGAGACACGTCATCGCCCTGGATGTGGGCGGCACCGGCATGAAGGCCGCCCTCGTCGGGGCGGACGGCACCCTGCTCCACGAGGCCCGCCGCGCCACCGGGCGCGACCGCGGAGCGGAAGCCGTCGTCGAGACGATCCTGGCCTTCGCCGAGGACCTCCGCGCCCTCGGCGAGGAGCGGTACGGCGAGCCCGCCGCGGCCGCCGGAGTCGCCGTCCCCGGCATCGTCGACGCCGACCGCGGCATCGCCGTCTACGCCGCCAACCTCGGCTGGCGCGACGTCCCCCTCCGCGCCCTCCTCAGCGAACGCCTCGGCGGCCTCCCCGTCGCCCTCGGCCACGACGTGCGCACCGGCGGCCTCGCCGAGGGCCGCATCGGCGCGGGCAACGGCGCCGACCGCTTCCTCTTCGTGCCCCTCGGCACCGGCATCGCCGGCGCCATCGGCATCGGCGACCGCATCGAGGCCGGCGCCCACGGCTACGCCGGCGAGATCGGCCACATCGTCGTCCGCCCCGGCGGCACCGACTGCGGCTGCGGCCAGCGCGGCTGCCTGGAGCGGTACGCCTCCGCCTCCGCCGTCTCCCTCGCCTGGGCCGAGGCCTCCGGCGACCCCGAGGCGGACGCCGCCGACTGCGCCAAGGCGGTCGAGTCCGGCGACCCCGTCGCCGTACGCGTCTGGCAGGAGGCGGTCGACGCCCTCGCCGACGGACTGGTCACCGCGCTCACCCTGCTGGACCCCCGCACCCTCATCATCGGTGGCGGTCTCGCCGAGGCCGGGGAAACCTTGTTCACACCCCTTCGGGCCGCGGTGGAGGAACGAGTGACCTTCCAGAAGCTGCCCGTCATCGTGCCGGCGGCCCTCGGGGACACCGCCGGATGCCTGGGCGCGGGCCTCCTCGCCTGGGACCTGCTCGCCGACCAGCGCCCCACCGACTCGGAGGTTTCCGCCTGATGTCCGATCACAAGGTTCTCGCCGGCGCACGCGTCGTGCTGCCCACCGGGATCGTCGAGAACGGACGCGTGATCGTCGACGGCGCACGCATCGCGGGCAGCGCCCCCGAGGACGCCCCCGTCCTCGACCTCACCGGCCACTGGCTGGTCCCCGGCTTCGTCGACATGCACAACCACGGCGGCGGCGGCGCCTCCTTCACCTCCGGCACGGTCGACGAGGTCCTCAAGGGCGTCCACACCCACCGGCTGCACGGCACCACCACCGTCGTCGCCTCCTTCGTCACCGGCGACATGGACTTCCTCACCGCCCGGGCCGGCCTGCTCTCCGAGCTCGCCGAGCAGGGCGAGATCGCCGGCCTCCACTTCGAGGGCCCGTTCATCTCCCCCTGCCGCAAGGGCGCCCACGACGAGACCCTGCTGCGCGACCCGCACCCGGCCGAGGTCCTCAAGCTGATCGACGCCGCCCGCGGCCAGGCCAAGATGGTCACCCTCGCCACCGAGCTGCCCGGCGGCCTCGACTCCGTGCGCCTCCTCGCCGAACACGGCGTCATCGCCGCCATCGGCCACACCGACGCCAGCTACGAGCAGACCGTCCAGGCCATCGACGCCGGCGCCACCGTCGCCACCCACCTCTACAACGCGATGCCCGGCCTCGGCCACCGCGCCCCCGGCCCGATCGCCGCCCTCCTGGAGGACGAGCGGATCACCGTAGAGCTCATCAACGACGGCACCCACCTCCACCCGGCCGCCCTGGAGCTCGCCTTCCACCACGCCGGCGCCGAGCGCGTCGCCCTCATCACCGACGCCATGGACGCCGCCGGCTTCGGCGACGGCCGCTACATGCTCGGCCCGCTGGAGGTCGAGGTGAAGGACAGCGTGGCCCGCCTCGTCGAGGGCGGCTCCATCGCCGGTTCCACCCTCACCCTGGACCGCGCCTTCAAGCGCGCCGCCACCGTCGACGGCCTCCCCGTCGAGTCCGTCGTCCAGGCCATCTCCGCCAACCCGGCCCGCCTCCTCGGCGTCTACGACCGGGTCGGCTCCCTGGAGCCCGGCAAGGACGCCGACATGGTCGTCCTCGACGCCGCCTTCGACGTGAAGGGCGTCATGCGCAGGGGCGAGTGGATCGTCGCCCCGCAGGGCATCCCCGCCCGGGTGCCGCAGAACGCCTGAAAGACCTGCCGGAAGACCCCCCGACAGACCACCTGATCAGGGCGGAAAGGGACGGCGAACGGTCCGTGCTCTGGGCCGATCGCCGTTCCTTTGGCATGATCGCGGCTGTCTCCACAGGTCTTACCGGAAGTACGGGGGTGGACAGGTGATCCTCACGGTGACCCTCAACACGGCGCTGGACGTCACCTACCGCGTCCCGGCCCTCGTCCCGCACACCAGCCACCGGGTCACGGACCGCGCCGAACGGCCCGGCGGCAAGGGCGTCAACGTGGCCCGGGTGCTCGCCGCCCTCGGTTACGAGACCGTGGTCACGGGCTTCGTGGGCGGCCCCACCGGAGACCGGCTCCGGGAGCTCCTCGCCCCGCTCCCCCGGCTCACCGACGCGCTCGTCCGCACCGAGGCGGCCACCCGCCGCACCCTCACCGTCGTCGACACCGCCGCCGGCGACACCACCCGGTTCGACGAGGCGGGCGCCGCCGTCACCTCCGGGGAGTGGACCGCCTTCCGGGCCCGGTACGCGGAGCTGCTGCCCGGCGCCACGGCCGTCGCCCTCTGCGGCAGCCTCCCGCCCGGCGTCCACGTCGGCGCCTACGCCGAGCTGATCCGTGCCGCCCGCGCGGCCGGCGTCCCGGTCCTCCTCGACACCAGCGGCGAACCGCTCCGCCGCGGCATAGCCGCCCGCCCCGACCTGGTGAAGCCCAACGCCGACGAACTCGCCGGCCTCACCGGCTCCCGCGACCCCCGCCGAGCCTCCCAGGACGCCCGCCGCAGGGGCGCGCACGCGGTGGTCACCTCGCTGGGTCCCGACGGCCTGCTCGCCGCCACCCCGGACGGCCTCTGGCAGGCGACGCCCCCCACCGCGGTCCGCGGCAACCCGACGGGAGCCGGCGACTCCGTGGTCGCCGCCCTCCTCGCCGGCCTGACCGACGCCGCCTCCTGGCCGGACCGCCTGGCCCGGGCGGTCGCCCTCTCCGCCGCCACGGTCGCCTCCCCGGTGGCCGGCGAGTACGACGCGGCGGTCCACGCGGCCCTCCTCCCGAAGGTCCGCGTCACGGAGGAGACGCCCTAGCGGGCGGAGGGGCCGGGCACTACTTCGGCGGGGTGACCTCCAGCCAGTCCAGCAGCACGTCGCACTGGTTGCCGGCCTCGCACGAGATCCTGATCTCGTTCTCGCCCTTCTGGAGCTCCACCTGGGCCCAGGTGGTCTGCCAGTTCTTCTCCAGGTTCGGGTCGCTCGACTTGATGAAGTTCTTCAGGCTGATCGGCAGCGTGTTCGGCTTGCCGTTGATCGTCAGCGTGGCGAAGGCGTCGACCGCGGGGACGGCGTACCGGACCGTGAGGGCGTACGTACCGCCCTCCGGCATGTTCGCCTTCCAGGTCACCGAGGAGCCCTGGGCGTTGAACCCCGCCACGTAGGCGCCGTCCGCGCCCTCCGCTCCCTTGACGTCCTTGGCGAGCGTGGCGCTGCCGCCGAGCTGGAGCGTCGCCGCGTCCTGCTTGGGCAGCTCCGCCTTGGTCGGCCCGGTGGACGGCTCGGTGGAGGAGGTGGCGTCCTGGCTGGGCGTGGCCGGGGCCGAGGAGGACGTGGTGCCGCCCGCCTGCTGCTTCTTCTCGCCGCCCGAGTTGGAGATCACCGCCGCGGCGATGCCGATGACGACGACCGCGACGACCGCGACCGCGCCGATCAGCAGACCCTTGGTGTTGGGTCCGCGACCGCCGCCGCGCGGGGCGTGCGAGGGCGGGGACTGCCGGGGCGGCTGCCCGTTCCCGTACGTCTCCGGCGCCGCGTACTGCGGATGCGGCTGCCCGTACGGCGCCTGCTGCTGCTGCGGCGGTACGTAGGGCTGCGCCGGCTGCTGGCCGTACTGGCGCTCGCCGACCGTCCTGACCTGGTTGTACGAGGTGCGCGGCACACCGGGCTGCGCGGGTGCGGGACCCGGGTAGCCGTAGCCTCCGCCCTGGGGGCCGCGGCCCGACGCTGCCTGTCCGTCGGCGTACAGATAGCCGAACGGATCGTCTTCCTCGGGCTTGTTCGCGCCGTCGTTTCCGGCAGCCATCCGGGTCGTCCTCTCCATGCTCGCCAGCCGTCGCCGACCCGGCGAGCCTACCCCGAACGAATGAAGCCCCCGTGCCGGGAACGATCATCCGGCCCGGCGGTGCACCTTGGCACGCGACCGTTTCTCCACGTACATCCGCTGGTCGGCGGAGTTGAGGACCTCTTCGACGGACATCCCGCATTCGGCCCAGCCGATGCCGAAACTGGCCCCGACACGCACCGCGCGGCCGTCCACCCGGATGGGCGGGATGATCGCGTTCCGCAGCCGGACGGCGAGGTCGGCGGCGTCGGCGGAGCCCAGACCGTCGGCGAGGACGACGAACTCGTCACCGCCCAGACGGGCGACCGTGTCACCGTCCCTGACGCCGGTGGTGAGCCGGCGGGCCACCTCGATGAGGACGGCGTCGCCGGTGTGGTGCCCGAAGCGGTCGTTGATCGACTTGAAGCCGTCGAGGTCGCAGAAGAGGACGGCGAGCCCCTTGGTGCCGTCGTCGGTGTCGCCGCCGGTCGGCGCGACCGTGTGCACGTGGTGGTCGTACGCCCCGCCGCCGGCCGGTTCGAAGCCGAAGCCGTGCTCGTGCTCGTGGCCGTACTCGTACCCCCCGTCGTACCCGGCGGGCAGCGGGTCGGGGCCGTGGCCGAAACCGGCGTCGGGGCCGGGGCCCTGGTAGGCGCCGCCGTGCGCGGGGCGCTCGCAGATCCGGGCGGAGAGCCGGGAGCGGAGCTCGGCGCTGTTGGGCAGGCCGGTGAGGGCGTCGTGCGAGGCGCGGTGGGCGAGCTGGAGCTCGTGCCGCTTGCGCTCCTCGATGTCCTCGACGTGGGTGAGGAGGAAGCGGGGTCCGTCGGCGGTGTCGGCGACCACCGAGTTCCGCAGCGAGACCCAGACGTAGGTGCCGTCGCGGCGGCCGAGCCGGAGCTCGGCGCGGCCGCCCTCGGCGGAGGTGCGGAGCAGGGTGCCGATGTCCTCGGGGTGGACGAGGTCGGCGAAGGAGTAGCGGCGCATCACGGAGGCGGGGCGGCCGAGGAGCCGACAGAGCGCGTCGTTGGTGCGGAGCAGCCGGCCGTGCTGGTCGCCGCCGAGCTCGGCGATGGCCATGCCGGAGGGGGCGTACTCGAAGGCCTGCCGGAAGGACTCCTCGCTGGCGCGCAGCGCCTGCTGCTCGCGCTCCAGGCGGACGAGGGCGCGCTGCATGTTGGAGCGGAGCCGGGCGTTGCTGATCGCGATGGCGGACTGGGAGGCGTACATCTGGAGGGCTTCCTGCCCCCAGGGTCCCGGGTGCCGGCCGTTGCGCGGGCGGTCGACGGATATGACGCCGAGGAGTTCGCGGCCGGTGCCGGAGGCGTACATCGGGGCGTAGAGGCGGTCGTGGGGGTGCCACTCGTCCTCGAAGCGGGGGGCGGGGCCGTCGGTGTGCCACTGGGGGACGTCGTCGTCCATCAGGACCCAGCCCTCGGTGTGCGGTATGAAGCGCAGGTCGCCCCAGGGGACGGCCATGGTCAGCCGGCGCTCCCAGGCGTCCCGGGAGCCGACGCGTCCGGTGATGAGGGCCTCGGCGGCGGGGTCTCCGGCGAAGGCGGCGACGACCAGGTCACCGTCGGGCCGGACCAGGTTCACGCAGGCCAGCTGGTAGTTGAGGCCGGCGACGACGCCGTCGGCGACGGTCTGCAGGGTGTCCGCGAGGCTGCGTGCGGTGTTGAGGTCCGCCACGACCTGATGCAGCTGCCGCAGGGTCGAGAGACGGACGTAAGGCTCCGACTCGGTCTCCATCGCTCGCTCTCCCCGAGACCTCGACAGCAACTCCAGGGTTCTCATCGGCTTCGTACTGCACTGTCTTTGCCACTGAATCACAGCGAGCTGCGCACCCGGTACACAGGGTCAGCAAATAGTGCCCTCTGTGACTCAAGTCACAGCATTGGATGGCCGGATCCGGCGGGTCGACGGTGACCGACGGGGCAGTCGTGTCCCCCTACCCGGCAGGGGTACGGCTCCGAGGGGCGGAGGTCCTAGGACCCGCGCCGGGCGCCGGTCTGGTCCCCGGGGCCGATGCGGCCCGCGCGGGCCCGGGAATAGCGTGCCGGTGTGCTGCAGAAGACCCCGCCCTCGCCGCCCGTCACCGACCTCGCCATCCCTCATGCTGAGGGGGTGAGCGACGACGAGTTCCGGGCGGCCATGTCCCGCCTCGCGGCCGGAGTGGTCCTGGTGACCGCGCACGACCCCGACGACGGCCCGCGCGGCGAGGACGTCGGCATGACGGCCACCGCGTTCCTCTCCGTCTCGCTGGACCCGCCGCTGGTCCTGGTGAGCCTGCGCAACGGCTCCCGGATGGACGACCTCCTGGAGGAGGTCCCGGTCTGGGCGGTGTCGGTACTGGCCGAGGAGCAGCGGCAGGTGGCCGGCCGCTTCGCGATGAAGGGCCGCGTCTCGGACCGCCTCCTCTTCGCCGACCTGCCGTACACGCGCGGCGAGGAGAGCGGGGCGCCGCTGCTCGACGGGGCGCTCGCCACCCTGGAGTGCCGCACGGAGAGCCGGGTGGTGGCGGGCGACCACACCCTCGTCGTCGGCCGCGTCCTCTCCGTCGGCCTGCCCTCCCCGGACGGCGCGCCCCTCACGTACTTCAAGGGCAGGTACCGCCGCCTGGGCTGAGGCCGCGGCGGCCGACCGGACCAGGCCGGGCCGCGGGCACGGCCGCGGGCGCGGGCGCGGGCGTCAGCCCCAGCCGCGGCCCTGGCGGCCGCGCTTGGTCTCGGCGCGCTGCTTCTTCTCCCGGAGCCGGCGCTCGTTGATGCCCCGGGGGATCTTCGTGGCGCGGCGGGGCTTCGGCGGCGGGGCGGTCGCCTCGGCGAGGAGCGCGGCGAGGCGGACGGCGGCCGTCTCGCGGTTGCGCCACTGGGAGCGGTGCTCCGAGGCCCGCACGGTCAGCACGCCGTCCACCAGCCGGGAGGCGAGCCGTTCCAGGGCGCGGGACTTCCACACCTCGGGCAGCGCCTCGGTCGCCGCGAGGTCGAAGAGCAGCTCGACGCGGGAGTCGGAGGTGTTGACGTGCTGGCCGCCGGGACCCGAGGAGCGCGAGAAACGCCACTGGAGCTCGGCCTCGGGAAGCGAGACGGAGCCGCGGATCTGATACGGACCTGACATGCCCTCCATGTTCCCCGCGACGGGTGCGGACCGTCATCCTGTTTTCCGCCGCGGGAACCGTGGAAGACCTCTCAGCGTTTCTCCGGACGAAGACAGCGTGTGAACCACGATGAAAGGGACTTCCCATGGCAGTGAGCCTCTCCAAGGGCGGCAACGTCTCCCTGACCAAGGAGGCGCCGGGCCTGACCGCCGTCACCGTGGGCCTCGGTTGGGACGTCCGCACGACGACCGGCACCGACTTCGACCTCGACGCCTCCGCGATCGGTGTCGACGCGGCCGGCAAGGTGGCCTCGGACGCCCACTTCGTCTTCTTCAACAACAAGGCGACCCCCGACCAGACCATCGTCCACACGGGTGACAATCGGACGGGCGAGGGCGGCGGCGACGACGAGCAGATCAACGTCAACCTCGCGGGCCTCCCGGCGAACGTCGACAAGATCGTCTTCCCGGTCTCCATCTACGACGCGGTCTCCCGCTCGCAGAACTTCGGCCAGGTGCGCAACGCGTACATCCGCATCGTGAACCAGGCCGGCGGCGCCGAGATCGCCCGCTACGACCTCTCCGAGGACGCCGCCGTCGAGACCGCCATGGTCTTCGGCGAGCTGTACCGCAACGGCGCCGAGTGGAAGTTCCGCGCCGTCGGCCAGGGCTACGCCTCCGGCCTGGAGGGCATCGCCCGCGACTTCGGCGTGAACCTCTGACACACGCCTGACGGCTCCACGGAGCCGCGGAGCCCCGGCCGGGCCGTCGCCCGCCGGGGCTCTACCCTTGCCCCGTGATCGTCGAGACCCTCGCGCCCAGGGCCCTGGAGGACGGCATCTCGCTGCCCGGGCCGCTGCTCACCGAACTCACCGCGCTGTACGCCTCGAACCGGGAGTTCCACCAGCTGAGCGGGGACTTCCCCGACCCCGGCGACATCCGGCCCGAGCAGGTCGCGGCCGCCCTCGCCGACGAGCTCGCCGAGCCCTCCGCCGAGGTCCTGCTGGCCCGCTCCGAGGGCCGGCTCGTCGCCGTCGCCGTGACGCTCGGCCACCACCCCGACCCGGCCGACCCCGACCCCTGGCTGGGGCTCCTCATGGTCCACGGCGACGAGCACCGCACCGGCTCCGGCCGCCGCCTCGCCCGGCACGTCGAGGACGCCTTCCGCGCCGCGGGCCGCACCGGCCTCAAGCTCGCCGTCCTGGAGGACAACCCGAAGGCCCTCGCCTTCTGGACCGCCCTCGGGTACGAGGAGACCGCCCGCCGCCCCGACCTGGCGCACGGCCGCCCGTGCGTGGTGCTGCGGAGGTCCCTCTAGGGCGTGTCCGGTCGCCCGTCGCCGTACAGCCAGACGTCCCACACCCCGTCCAGGTCCCGGCCCGCGACGCCCTCCGCGTAGGACGTGAAGTCCTCCGTGGAGGCGTTGGCGTGCCGGTACTTCGCGGCCCAGCCGCGCAGCAGCTCGTCGAAGACCCCGTCGCCGACGGTCTCGCGGAGCTTGTGGAGGACCATCGCGCCGCGCTGGTAGACGGGCGGGTCGAAGAGGTTCTCCGCGCCGGGCGGATCGGCGGGCGGGAAGGCCCAGTTGGCGTCCTCGGCGAAGGCCGCCGCGAAGCTGTCGGCGGCGGGCACGGAGCCGTACTCCTCCTCGTACAGCCATTCGGCGTACGTCGCGAAGCCCTCGTTGAGCCAGATGTCCTGCCAGGTCTCGGGGGTGACGGAGTTCCCGAACCACTGGTGGGCCAGTTCGTGCACGAGCGTCGTGCGGTCGAAGGAGCCCGCGGGGAAGACGGGCCGGGTCTGGGTCTCCAGGGCGTAGCCGAGGGGGCCGTCGGTGGTGACGACGGCCCCGGCGGCGCCGAAGGGGTACGGGCCGAAGCGTTCCTGCTGGCGGGCGAGGAGCGTGGGGAGTTCGGCGCGGAGCGGGGCAGTGGCGGAGACGAGCGAGGGCTCGACGGCGGTGACGACCGGGACCTCGCCGAGCGCCGTGCCGGTGGTGGTCTCGTACCGGCCGATCATCACCGTCGCGAGATAGCTCGCCATCGGCTCCGACTGGCGCCAGACCGTGCGGGTGCGGCCTCCGGAGACGGGTTCGGAGGAGACGCGGACGCCGTTGGAGAGCGCCGCCAGCCGGCTCGGTGCGGTCAGCGCGATCTCGTACTCCGCCTTGTCGGAGGGGTGGTGGTTGCCGGGGAACCAGGTCGTGGAGCCGGCCGGTTCGCCGACCGCGACGGCCCCCCCGGCGCTCCTCAGCCAGCCTTCGGTCGACCCGCCGGCGTCGGTGAGCGGCTCGGGCACCCCCGCGTAGTCGACCGTGACGGTGAACTCCCGCCCCCGCGGCAGCTCGTCGCGCGGGCGGAGCGTCAGCTCGTCCCCGGCGCGGTTGACGGCGGCGGGCTCGCCGTCGACGGTCGCCTTCGAGACGGTCAGCCCGGACAGGTCGAGGTTGAACGCGGAGAGGTCCTGGCCGGCGCGGGCGGTGATCCGCGCGGTGCCGTCGAGCCGGCCGGTCTCCGGGTCGTAGGCGAGGTCCAGGGCGTAGCGGCCGACGTCGTAACCGCCGTTGCCGAGCTTCGGGAAGTACGGGTCGCGGAGCCCGGACGCGCCGGGCGTGCCCCGCACCCCGCTGGTCTCGGGCGTGCAGCCGGCGAGGAGGCAGAGCACGGCGAGGGCCGCCGCCGGGGAGGCGGCGGCCCGGAGGGACCGTCCGGTCCGGCGGGTCTGGGTCACGGTACGGATCCTAGACAAGTCGGACAGAAGGTGACGGTGAAGGCGCCCGTCGGGGGGGGGGGGGGGGGGATCGGGCGCCCTCACCGGTTCATGGGGGTGCTCGCCGCGGCTACTTCGCCAGCTCGGCGACACCGGCGCGGGCGAACTTCTCGTCCAGGTCGCCGGAGGGCGCGCCCGCGACGCCGATGCCGGCGATCGGGCCGCCGTCGGCGGTGACCGGGGCGCCGCCGCCGAGGAAGAGGGTGCCCGGGATGTCCTTCAGGTTGGGGGCCTGCTCCAGGCGCTTGGCGAGCTCGGAGGTCGGGGCGTTCCAGGAGACGGCGGTGTACGCCTTCTTCACGGCCGACTCGTAGGACTGCGGGCCGGCGCCGTCGCCGCGGAGGGTGACGATCGTGTTGCCGTTGCGGTCGACGACGGCCACGGAGACGCGCTGGTTCTCCTTCTCGGCGGCGTCGAGGACGGCCTCGGCGGCGTCGGTGGCGGCCTCGATGGTCAGGTGGTTCG
The DNA here is from genome assembly GCF_042794995.1 of Streptomyces sp. NPDC056503. NCBI lineage: Bacteria > Bacillati > Actinomycetota > Actinomycetes > Kitasatosporales > Streptomycetaceae > Streptomyces > Streptomyces sp. NPDC056503. The sequence continues at coordinate 14,930 of NZ_JBHTST010000070.1, read as the reverse complement.
TCCGGAACAGGTGGTCGACGGCCGCGTCGGCCTTGACGACGGCGGCGGGCGCGGCGGCCGGGGCGGAGGCGTTCGCGGAGACGGCGCCGAAGGTGCCGGCGGCCAGGACGGCGGCGACGGTGGTGCCGAGGGCGAGCTTCTTCTTCATGGTGGGCTCCCGAGGAGGTCGTGGCGGACCTGGCCGGTCCGGGCGGAGGAGGGGCGGTTCGTTCGCTTCGCGGAGGGCGTTCGCCCCGCGGAGGGCGGGTCGTTCGCTCTGCCTCCATCCTGGGTGCGGCACCGGCCCCGTACGGTCGACGGTCCGGCTGCCCTCCCGGCGCGCACCGGAGGATGCCGGGGTCAGCCGATCGGCTGATGCCCGCATGGTCCTCGCGGGTCAGCATGGAGACGTACACCCAGGTCGGCGCGGGTCGACGGACGCGCGCCACCGGGCGCGCAGCCCGCGAAGGAGGCGAGACGGTGGACCGGACCGGCCGGCACGCACGGCACACCCCGCACCCCGCGCCCGCCCCGCGCCCGCCGGAGGCCGGCGGGTACGACCAGGATGCGGCGGGCGCCCCCCGCGGCCCCGCCCCCGCCGGCCACGCGCCGCGCGGCGGCCCCGTCCACGACCCCGACGCCGGCTGGCTGGCCGGCGTCATGCACGTGGCGTTCTTCCTGCTGCTCGGCGCCTCCCTGGTCCGCTTCCTGCTCCGCCACGAGTGGGAGGACCGCAGCCCCTGGATCATCGCGCTCTCCGGCGCGCTCGCCGCCCTCTACCTCCTCGGGCCGGTCCTCGGCACCCGCGCCACCCCCCGCCGGATCGCCTGGCTGTGCACGGTCGTCGCCGTCTGGGTGGTGCTCGTCGTCCTCGCGCCCAGCTTCGCCTGGTGCGCGGTCCCCCTCTTCTTCACCGGCCTGCGGACGCTGCCGCCGAGGGCCGCGCTCGTCCTCGTCGCCCTGCTCACCGCCTTCGTCGTCTTCGCGCAGGTGCAGCTCTCGCACGGCGGCTGGGACCCCAACCTGATCGTGGCCCCGCCGGCCGTCGCCGCGATCGCCACCGGCGTCCTCGTCCACGCCGACCGGCAGGCGGCCCGGCAGCGCGCCCTCATCGACGACCTGATCCGCACCCGCCGCGAACTCGCCGCGATCGAGCGGCGCGAGGGCACCCTCGCGGAACGCCAGCGGCTCTCCATGGAGATCCACGACACCCTCGCCCAGGGCCTGTCCAGCCAACAGATGCTGCTCCAGGCCGCCGACCGCACCTGGGACGGCGACCCGGCGACCGCCCGGCGCCACGTCCGTACGGCCGAGTCGATCGCCGAGCGGAACCTCGCCGAGGCCCGGCGCTTCGTCCACGACCTGGCCCCCGCCGACCTCGCCGAGGGCGGCGGTCTGGAGCAGGCGCTGCGCGGCCTCGCCGAGCGCGAGTCGGCCGCCTTCCGGGTCGACGGCACGCCCGTGCCGCTGCCGGACCGGGCGCAGTCGGCGCTGCTGCGGATCGCGCAGGGCGCGCTCGCCAACATCCGCGAGCACGCCGGCGCGACCTCCGCCGCGCTCACCCTCACCTACCTCGACGACCAGGTGGTCCTGGACGTCGCCGACGACGGCAGCGGCTTCGATCCGTCGGCCGCCCGCGACGGCGGCGGCGTCCGCGGCCACGGCCTGCCCGCGATGCGGGTCCGGGCCCGGCAGCTGGGCGGCACGCTTACGGTGGAGTCGACCCCCGGCGAGGGCACGGTGCTCTCCGCCGCCCTCCCCCTCGTCCCGCTCACGCCCCCGCGACCCACCTCGCCCCCCGCTCCCCCCGCACCCTGACGGAAGGCCGGCCCGTGACCGTACGCATCCTGCTCTGCGACGACCATGCCGTCGTCCGCGCCGGGCTGCTCGCCCTGCTGGGCTCCACGCCCGACATCGAGGTCGTCGGCGAGGCCGGCAGCGGCGAGGAGGCCGTCGCGATGGCCGCCAAGCTGAAGCCGGACGTGGTCCTGATGGACCTCCAGCTCGGCGCCGGCATCGACGGTGTGGAGGCCACCCGCCGGATCGCGCCGACCGGCGTCCACGTCCTCGTCCTCACCACGTACGACACCGACGCCGACATCACCCGCGCCATCGAGGCGGGCGCCACCGGCTACCTCCTGAAGGCCGAACGGCCCGAGGAGCTCTTCGCCGCGATCCACTCCGCCGCCCAGGGGCGCACCGCCCTCTCCCCGCCGGTCGCGAGCCGGGTCATGGACCGGATGCGGGGAGCCGCCGGCCCGTCCCTCACCGACCGGGAGCGGGACATCCTCGGCCAGCTGGCGCACGGCCTCGGCAACAAGGAGATCGCCCGCGCCCTCTTCATCAGCGAGGCCACCGTCAAGACCCACCTCGGCCGGATCTACGCCAAGCTCGGCGTCGACACGCGGGCCGGCGCCGTGGCGGTCGCGAAGGAGCAGCGCCTGCTCCCCTGAGCCCCCCGGGACTGCTACCGTGCGCTGTCGTTCCAGTGCACAGCGTCACGCCCCTGTGGGAGCCCACGTGAAGATCGCCGTCGTCGGTGGCGGGCCCGCCGGCCTGTACCTCTCGATCCTGCTCAAGCGGCAGGACCCCTCCCACGAGATCGCCGTGTACGAGCGGAACGCCGCCGGCTCCACCTACGGCTGGGGCGTCACCTACTGGGCGGGGCTCCTCGACAAGCTGCGGGCGGGCGACCCGGAGTCCGCCGCCGCCGTCACCGACGCCTCGGTGACCTGGACGGACGGCCTCGCCATCGTCCGCGACGAGCGGACCGTCCACCGCGGCGACGCCGGCTTCGGCATCGGCCGCCGCAGGATGCTCGGCCTCCTCGCCGACCGCGCCGCCGCACTCGGCGTCGAGGTGGCGTACGAGCACCCGATCGCCGGCCCCGACGCCCCGGAGCTCGCCGACGCCGATCTGGTCGTCGCCGCCGACGGCGTCCACAGCGCCCTGCGCGAGGCCCACGCCGACCACTACGGCGGCACCTTCGCCACCGGCCGGAACCCCTACATCTGGCTCGGCACCGGCAAGGTCTTCGACTCCTTCAGCTTCGCCTTTAAGGAGACCGAGCACGGCTGGATCTGGTGCTACGCCTACGGCTTCAGCGGCGAGCGCTCCACCTGCGTCGTCGAGTGCGCCCCCGGCACCTGGACCGGCCTCGGCCTGGACACCATGGCCGAGGGGGACTGCCTCGCCCTCCTGGAGAAGCTCTTCCACGACCTCCTCGACGGCCACGCCCTCATCGGCCGCGACCGGGGCGACGAACCCGCCCAGTGGCTCCGCTTCCGCACCCTGACCACGCGCGCGTGGCACCGCGGCCGGACCGTCCTCCTCGGCGACGCCGCCCACACCACCCACTACTCGATCGGCGCCGGCACCACCCTCGCCCTGGAGGACGCCCTCGCCCTCGCCGAGGCCCTGCGCGCCCACCCCGCCGACCTCGACACGGCCCTCGCCGCCTACGGGAAGCGGCGCCGCGCCGAACTCGTCTCCGCCCAGAGCGCGGCCCGCCTGAGCGCCCAGTGGTACGAGAACCTGCCCCGCTACATGGACCTGGAGCCGGACCGGATGTTCGCCCTCCTCGGCCAGCGCCACTCCCCCCTCCTCCCGTACGTCCCGCCGCAGCTCTACTACCGCCTCGACCGCGCCGCCGGCCGCCTGGAGGCCCTGCGCCGCCTCAAGCGCTGGCTGGGCCCGAGGGTCGCGCGGGCGGTCCACCGCGTCTGAGCCCCCGCCGGGGCGCCCGGGGGTCCGGAGGTCGTGACACCATCGGTGCGTGCTCGACATCGGCTACTCCCTCTCCCGGCGCTTCCCCGACCCTCCGCAGACCGACTACCGGCGGGCGGACGTCCACGCCCTGCGCCACGACCTCTTCTGCGGCGACGTCTACCTCGCGGACACCAAGGAGGACCGCGAGGTGTCCACGGCCTGGGGATGGGTGCCCGTCCTCGACTTCGCGTGGGCGCTCTGCGACATCGTCGAACAGGTCGACCGGGACCCGCAGGGCAGCCGCGCGTCCCGCCCCCAGTACGCCGAGCTCGACTTCACCGAGTCCTCGGACCGGATGCTCTTCGAGCGCCGCTTCGGCTGGGTCGACGTCGAGGCCGACTGGATGGCCGGCGACGAGCCGCCGCTCACCTTCTCGCACACCGAACTGCGCCGCGAGGCCCGCGACTTCCTCCACGACCTGATCGCCGACCTCACCGACATGCACGAGGGCCTGGCGGACAACCCGGCCGTCTGGGACCTCCAGGCCCGCTTCCCCCGCGTCAGGTGACCCGGGGGGCTCAGTCCTCCACCCGCACCCCCAGCCGCGCCGCGAACACCGGCGCCAGGTCGAGCAGCTGCGCCGAGGAGATCACCGCGCCCGCCAGGGACTCCACCCCCCGCGCGATCTCCAGCCGCCGCACCCCCCGCAGGTCCACGTCCGTCAGCCTCGCCCCGGAGACGTCCACCCCGACCAGCTCGCAGTCCACGAACGCGACCCGCTCCAGGGTGGCCCCGGCGAAGTCCGGCTCCACCAGGACGCAGCCCTCGAAGACCACGTCCCGCAGGGTCGCCGCCCGCAGGTTCGGGTAGTCCCACTTGCCGCCTCTGACCAGCACCCGCTCCCACGCCGAGCCGTGCAGCTGCGTCCCCCCGAACCGCGCCTCCACGACCTCCGCGTCCCGCAGCTGCGCCCCCGACAGGTCGGTGCCCACGCCGCGCACCGCCTCCAGCCGCGAGTCCAGGAACCGCGCCCCCGTCAGCCGCGCCTCGTCCAGCACGCACTCCCGCACCGCGCAGTCCAGGAACCGCGCGCCCTCGCCCGAGGCGCCGGCCAGGTCGAGCCCGGCCAGGTCGAGTCCGTCGTAGTCCCCGTCGGGCCCGAGCCCGCCGTCGTACGGCTCCAGGGGCGGCAGCCTCAGCTCCACCCGGCGGGGCGCCTTGGTCTTTCGCTTCATGCCCCCATCGTGGCCCACGCCACCGACAACGGACCCGCCCTTGACCTCAAGCAAGGTTCAGGTACCAGTCTTGACCGCGTCAGCCCGCACACGACGTCAGGGGAACCGTCATGCACGCCGTCCGCCTCCACTCCTTCGGCCCCGCCGAGAACCTCACCTACGAGGAGGTCCCGGCCCCCGAACCCGCCCCCGGCCAGGTCCGGATCGCCGTCGCCGCCGCCGGCGTCCACCTCCTCGACGCCGCCCTCCGCGAGGGCGCGACCGGCCCCTTCCCCGCCCCCGCCGAACTCCCCACCGTGCCCGGCCGCGAGGTGGCCGGCACCGTCGACGCCGTGGGCGAGGGCACCGACCCCGCCTGGCTCGGCAAGCGCGTCGTCGCCCACCTCGGCATGAACCCCGGGGGCTACGCCGAACTCGCCGTCACCGACGCCGCCCGCCTCCACGCCCTCCCCGACCACCTCGGCGAGGCCGAGGCCGTCGCCATGATCGGCACCGGCCGCACCACCCTCGGCATCCTCCTGTTCACCGAACTCGGCCCCGACTCGGTCGCGATCGTGCCCGCCGCCGCCGGCGGCATCGGCACCCTCCTCGTCCAGTACGCCAAGAACGCCGGCGCCACCGTCGTCGGCCTCGCCGGCGGCCCCGCCAAGGTCGCCCGCGTCCGCGAGAACGGCGCCGACCTCGCCGTCGACTACACCCGCCCCGACTGGCCGGCCGAGGTCCGCGCCTTCCTCGGCGACCGCACCGCCACCGTCGTCTTCGACTCCGTCGGCGGCGACACCGGCCGCGCCGCCGTCGACCTCCTCGGCAGGGGCGGGCAGCACCTCGTCTTCGGCTGGTCCGGCGCGGGCCTCCACGACGGCGAGGCACTCGCCTTCACCGAGGAGGAACTCACCGCCCGCGGCATCACCTCCGGTTCCGTCCTCGGCCCCGTCATGATCCGCAAGGCCGGCGGCGACGTCCGGAACCTCGAACTCGCCGCCCTCGCCGCGGCCTCCGCGGGAACCCTCCGCCCCGCCGTCCACCGCTTCCCCCTCGCCGAAGCGACGGAAGCCCACCGCGCCCTGGAGACCCGGGGCACGATGGGCAAGGTGGTCCTGATCCCCTGAGCCGACGCCGGCCGGAGCCGGGCGGATCAGGTGGAGCCAGGCCGATCAGGTGGAGCCAGGCGGATCAGGCGGGGTCTGGCTGGTCAGACGCCGAGGACGTCCCAGGAGTGCGCCTTGAACTCCTTCAGGAAGTCCTCGTGGTCCTCCCACATCCGGGCGATGGAGCGCAGCGCGTCCCAGTTGTGCTCCAGCGCCTGGTCCACCACCAGCCGCAGCTCCGGCGCCGTCTCCCGCTTCTCCACCAGCCCGCCGACCTGCGAGGCGGCCTGCACGGTGTAGCGCAGCGCCCGCAGGGCGCGGGAGGTGTCGTCCATCCCGAACCCGTGGTCGCTGCCGTTCTCCGGGTCGAAGAGCGGGGTCAGCCGGGCCTCGATGAAAGCGGTCATCCGCTGGAACCGGGCCTCGACGCCCATGTCGTGGCCGTGGCCGTTGTCGTCATTGCACATAGGGAATTCCTACACCTCGCCCCGCGCGCCGAGCGCCGCCAGGGCCCCGTCCGTCAGCCGGTACACCGACCACTCGTCCTGCGGGCGGGCGCCCAGCGACTCGTAGAAGTCGATCGACGGACGGTTCCACTTGAGCACCGGCCACTCCAGGCGCTCGTAGCCGCGCTCCACGCAGAGGCGGGCCAGTTCGGCCATGAGCGCCCTGCCGTGACCGCCGCCGCGCGCCTCCGGACGGACGTACAGGTCCTCCAGGCTGATGCCGTGCACCCCGCGCCAGGTCGAGAAGCTCAGGAACCACAGCGCGAAACCGACCGGCTCGCCGCCCTCGCCCTCCGCGATGTGCGCGAAGACGGCCGGACGCTCGCCGAACAGCGCCTCGTGGAGCTGCTCCCGGGTCGCGCGGACCTCGTCGAGGGCCTTCTCGTACTCCGCGAGGTCACGGATCAGGTCGTGGATGACGGGCACGTCGGCCGGGGTGGCGGTACGGATCATGGGGTCAGCGTGCCAGCAGCGCCCGCGCGATGACCACCTGGTCGGCGTCGAGCGCGGGCTCGCCGTCCTCGACGTCCCACAGCCCGTTCTGGAGCACCCGGCCCAGCGTCCACGCCAGCGCCCGCTCCCGGTCGAGCCCGAGCCGCTCGGTCAGCAGGTCGAACCGCCACCGGATCACGGCCGGATCCGGGTCCCACCGGTCCGTCAGGGCCGGCAGCAGCTCGAACCCCGGGTCGCCCGCGAGCGGCTTCGGGTCGATCACCAGCCACGGCTCGCGCTCCGCGCCCAGCACGTTGTCGTAGTGCAGGTCCCAGTGGAGCAGCCGGTCGCCCGGCTCGCCCGCCACCTCCCGGACGGCGGCGGCGCACTCCGCGAGCAGCGCCGCGTCCGCGGCCCCCAGCCGGGCGGCCGCGCCGGGCGTCCGCGCGAGCATGTCCGCGGCGATGTCGCCGAGCCCCCGCAGCCCGGGCGGCGCGGGGCTGGCCGACAGCCGGGCGAGCAGCCCGGCCAGGATCCGCACGGCCTCCCGCTCGTCGCCGTGCCGCGACAAGTGGCGCCGGTGGTCGGCCCGTTCGAGGAGCATCGCGCCCGACTCCGCGTCGTGCTCCAGGAGGTGCACCACACCGTCGCCGCCCCAGGCGCGGAGCGCCACCGGCTCGCCGGCGGACTCCTCGTCGAGGAGTTGGAGCTTGAGCGCGGCGGGCGTGCCGTCCGCCCGCTCCACCGGCAGCACCAGCGAGGCCACCCCGTGCATCGAGGGGCCGTCGAGCCGCAGCCCCCACCGGCCGAGGTACTCCTCGGCCAGCCCGGGCAGCGCGGCGACGAACGCCCGCCCCGCCTCGCCGTTGTACTTCGCCTGACTGGCCGCGAGTTCCTCGGGTACGTCGATCACCCTCCCGACCCTACGACCCGAGGGCCCCGTCCAGCAGCTTCCCGAACTCCCCCGCGTCGTACAGCCCGCTCCCGCCGTCCAGCGCCTTCCCGTCCACCCGCACGGTGGGCGTCCCGCCGACACCGGAGTCCTCGAAGGCCTTCTCCGCGTCCGCCACCCACGTCCCGTACGACTCCTCCCGCACCGCGCGGTCGAAGGCCTCGCTCCGCAGCCCGTCCACCCCGTCCGCGATCCGCAGCAGGTGACCGGCGGTGAAGGCGTCCTTCGACTCGTCGGCCGGCTGCGAGGCGAACAGCGCCGCCTGGAACTCCGCGAACCTCCCCGGGCCCGCCTCCGCCGCCGCCCGCAGCGCGTTCGCCGCCCGCGCCGAGGCCGTACCGCCGGTCCGCGCGTCGAGGAAGGAGGCGATGACGTACTCGACCCTCACCTCGCCCCTCGCGGCCCGCTCGGCCAGCACCGCGCCGCCGCCCGCCTCGAACTTCGCGCAGAAGGGGCAGCGGGGGTCCGCGTACACCGTGACCGTGTGCGGGGCGTCCGCCGCACCGACGACGATCTTCGTACCCTCCACCGCCGACGGCAGCCCGCGCAGCGTCTCCGCGTGCGCCGCCGGCGCCGCCGCGACCTTCCCGGCCGCGTCCGACGACGAGCCGCCGTCCGACGAACACCCCACGGCCGCAAGGCCGATGAGACCCGCGGCGACCGCGGCGGCGAGGGCACGCCGAGTCCTGCGCACAGACATGGGGGAATCCTTCCGGAGCGACGAAATCCGCACTCCCGAACCTAGGCGCGCCCCCGCCCGCGGCCACCCGCCGAAAGACCCGTATCCAGAGGACCAACGCCCCCGGTAGCCTCCCGCCACGCACCGGGAAGAGGGACAGGAATGAACAGCAGTACGGGCAGTACGCGCGCCACGGTCAACGGCGGCATCTCCTTCTGGTTCGCCCAGGAGGGCCTGCCGGAACCCCACGAGCCACTCCCCGGCGACCGGACCGCCGACGTCTGCGTCGTCGGCGGCGGCTACACCGGACTGTGGACCGCCTACTACCTGAAGAAGGCCGCGCCCTTCCTCGACATCGTCGTCCTGGAGGCCCGCTTCTGCGGCTACGGCGCCTCCGGCCGCAACGGCGGCTGGCTCTACAACGGCATCGCCGGCCGCGACCGCTACGCCAAGCTCCACGGCCACGACGCCGCCGTCCGCCTCCAGCAGGCCATGAACGCCACCGTCACCGAGGTCCTCGACGTCCTCGACGCCGAGAAGATCGAGGCCGACCAGCACCGCGGCGGTGTCCTGGAGGTCGCCCTCACCCCCGCCCAGCTGGCCCGCCTCAAGGAGTTCCACGCCGTCGAGCACGCCTTCGGCGAGACCGACCGCGAGATCCACGGCGCCCGCGAGACCGCCGAACGCATCCGCGTCGCCGGCGCCGTCGGCTCCTCCTGGACCCCGCACGGCGCCCGCCTCCATCCGGTGAAGCTCGTCAACGGCCTGCGCGCCGCCGTCGAGGCGCTGGGCGTCACGATCCACGAGTCGACCCCGGTCACCGAGATCAGGCCCCAGCACGCCGTCACCCCCTACGGCACCGTCCGCGCCCCGTACGTCCTGCGCTGCACCGAGGGCTTCACCGCCTCCCTCGCCGGCCAGCGCCGCACCTGGCTCCCCATGAACTCCTCCATGATCGCCACCGAGCCGCTCACCGACGCCCAGTGGGAGTCCATCGGCTGGAACGGCCTGGAGACCCTCGGCGACATGGCCCACGCCTACATGTACGCCCAGCGCACCGCCGACGGCCGCATCGCCCTCGGCGGCCGGGGCGTCCCCTACCGCTACGGCTCGAAGACGGACAACGACGGCCGCACCCAGCCCCGGACCGTCCAGGCCCTCCACGACCTCCTCGTCCGCTTCTTCCCCCAGCTGGCGGGCATCGGTATCGACCACGCCTGGTCCGGCGTCCTGGGCGTGCCCCGCGACTGGTGCGCCACCGCCACCCTCGACCGCTCCACCGGCCTCGGCTGGGCCGGCGGCTACGTCGGCTCCGGCGTCGCCACCACCAACCTCGCCGCCCGCACCCTCCGCGACCTGATCAGGCAGGACTCCGGCCAGTCCGGCCCCACCGACCTCACCACCCTCCCCTGGGTGAACCACAAGGTCCGCAAGTGGGAGCCGGAGCCCCTCCGCTGGCTCGGCGTCCACACCATGTACGCCGCCTTCCGCGGCGCCGACCACCGCGAGACCACCACCCACACGGCGACGACGGACCGCGTGGCGGTCTGGGCGAACCGCGTCGCGGGCCGCTGACGGACACCGGCTGCCGCCGACGGACACGCGAAAGGCCCCGCGCCCTCCCGGGCACGGGGCCTTCGCTCACGTCCGGCTCAGAACAGCAGGTTCACCGAGGACGGCAGCTCCGCCACCGCGATCGCCGTCCGGCTCGCGTACGGCGCGGCCGCCTTGCCGGTGCCCCGGTACAGGTAGACCTTGCCGGCCGCGTCCCGGGCGACCAGGTCCGCCCTGCCGTCGTCGGTCAGGTCGCCCGGCGCCGACACCATCGGGTAGACCTGCCAGCCGCCGCCGACCTTGGCGCGGGCCGCGAACGGCGTCGCCGGCTTGCCGGTGCCCCGGTAGAACCACAGGACGCCCGTCTTGTCCCGCGCGATCAGATCGGCCCTGCCGTCGCCGTCGAGGTCACCGGAGCCGGTGAGCTGGTTGTACGTCCCCCAGCCGGCGCCGACCTTGACGCGCCCGGCGAACCCGCCGGCGCCGTTGCCCTGGTAGAGCCAGAGCACGCCGGTCTTGTCCCGGGCGATCAGGTCGGGACGGCCGTCGCCGGAGACGTCGCCGACGCCGGTGAGGGAGTCGTAGACCTGCCAGCCGCCGCCGACCTTGGTGCGGGGCGCGAAGGGGTCGTACCAGCGGCCGGTGGTCCGGTAGTGCCAGAGCACGCCGGACGCGTCCCGGCCGACGAGCCCGCCGCCGGTGCCCGTCGCGGTGAACGGCGCGAGCTTGGCGATCGTGTCGTAGGTCTGCCAGCCGGCGCCCACGAGCTCGGCGTACTCCCGGAAGGGCGACGAGGCCTTGCCGGTGCCGTGGTGCCAGCGCAGGACGCCCGACTTGTCGCGCGAGACCATCGCGAACCGCGCCGGCACCGGACGGGAGCTCTGCACCGAGAACTCGCTCGCCGCCTCCGGGTTGCCGAGGCCCCAGTCGTACACCCCGTAGGCGGCGTACGACCTGATCTTCCAGGCGGCGGCCGCGGAACCGGCCTTCAGCGTGTACGAGACGGTGACGTCGACCGGACCGCCGCTCCCGGGGTCGATCTCGCAGAGCAGACCGCCCCCCGCGGTGACGTCGTCCGTGAAGAAGTCGCACCGGGCGGCGGAGGAACCGGCGCTGTAGCCGGTGACGTTCACCGGCACCTCGCCCGGCTCCCAGTCCCGCATCCCGTCACCCGGCTCGAAACCGAGCTCCAGCGAGCCCTTGTCGACCGCGTGCACCGTGATCGAGTGGGTGACCGTGCCCCCCGCCGGCAGCGGCGGCGTGGCGAACTTCAGGGTGTTCCGGGAGACGTGCTCCAGGGACTTCACCGTGACCGTGCGGGCGGCACGCCGGCCGGTCTCGGGCAGGGAGCCCGCCGTCTGGGCCTCCTTCACGCCCTTCTCCAGGTCACCGCCGCGCGGGACGTAGACCGCGCCGTAGTGGAGCGTGGTGCCGTGGGCGGTGGACGTGGCGGCGGCGATGTCCAGCGCCGTCCAGGGGTTCTCGTCCGTGACCGGGCAGAGGTAGACCCCGGCCGCCGCACCGGCCTCGCAGCTGGTCTCCTCGCCGAGCCGGAGCCCGGCGGGCAGGCCGCCGTTCGCCCAGGCCGGATCGGTCAGCGGCGCCTTGCCGAGGGCGTAGACGAGCGTCCCGTCGAACGAGTCGGCACCGCCGTCACCCCCGTCGTACGTGAACCCCGTCGGGCCCAGCTCGGCCCAGCCCACCCCGGGCTGGAGCACCCGGTCCTCGATCGTGAAGTCGATCAGTTCCCGCGTGGACGCCGAGGCCGCCGAGGCCCCGCCCACCAGTCCCGCCGCCAGCATGACGGCGGCCCCTCCGAGCGCAACGATTCTTCGCAAGCGACCCAGCCCCCTGTGCGATGCGACACCCCCCTGGCGCGCGCCCGCACTCTACGCCCCCGCAACGCACGCGTGTCCCGGACCTGAGCGGTCCGGGACACGAGATCGGTGGAGCCCCCTGTCGGATTCGAACCGACGACCTACGCATTACAAGTGCGTTGCTCTGGCCGGACTGAGCTAAGGAGGCACACGCGCGTTCCCACGCGCGAGTGGCCCCCACTCTACACAGCGCGACCAACGCCCTCCGAAGAACGACGGCGGCCGCTCCGGCGCCGGACCGCCCTCGAAAATCTCATCGACTCCGACTGCTGACAGACCGGACACCGTCAAGGTAGCGTCGAGCGGAGTTCACCCTGGTGGACTAGACCTCAATCCTTCCTTTACTCGGATCGTCCGGCACGTTCCTGCCGGTGAAGGGACACATCACCATGGCTTCCGTCACTTTCGACAAGGCGACCCGCATCTACCCGGGTGCCACCAAGCCCTCCGTCAACCAGCTCGACATCGAGATCGCGGACGGCGAGTTCCTCGTCCTCGTCGGTCCCTCGGGCTGTGGCAAGTCGACCTCGCTGCGCATGCTCGCCGGCCTGGAGGACGTGAACGCGGGTGCCATCCGCATCGGCGACCGCGACGTCACCCACCTGCCGCCGAAGGACCGGGACATCGCCATGGTGTTCCAGAACTACGCGCTGTACCCGCACATGAGCGTCGCCGACAACATGGGCTTCGCGCTCAAGATCGCCGGCGTCAACAAGGCCGAGATCCGCGCCAAGGTCGAGGAGGCCGCGAAGATCCTCGACCTCACCGAGTACCTCGACCGCAAGCCGAAGGCGCTCTCCGGCGGTCAGCGCCAGCGTGTCGCCATGGGCCGCGCCATCGTCCGCGAGCCGCAGGTCTTCCTCATGGACGAGCCGCTGTCGAACCTCGACGCCAAGCTCCGCGTCTCGACCCGTACGCAGATCGCCGGCCTCCAGCGCCGCCTCGGCATCACCACGGTCTACGTCACCCACGACCAGACCGAGGCCCTCACCATGGGCGACCGCGTCGCCGTGCTGAAGGACGGTCTGCTCCAGCAGGTCGACACCCCGCGCAACATGTACGACCGCCCCGCCAACCTCTTCGTCGCCGGCTTCATCGGCTCCCCCGCCATGAACCTGATCGAGGTCCCGATCACCGAGGGCGGCGTGAAGTTCGGCAACAGCGTCGTCCCGGTCTCCCGTGACGCGCTCGCCACCGCCGCGGCCAACGGCGACACCACCGTCGTCGTCGGCGTCCGCCCGGAGCACTTCGACGTCTCGGGCCCGACGGGCAAGGACGGCGTGGCCGTCACGGTCAACGTCGTCGAGGAGCTCGGCTCCGACGGCTTCGTCTACGGCTCCACCCGCGTCGGCGGCGAGGACAAGGACGTCGTCGTCCGCGTCGGCGGCCGTGAGATCCCCGCCAAGGGCTCCACGCTGCACGTCGTCCCGCGCGCCGGCGAGCTGCACGTCTTCTCCAAGTCGACGGAGCTCCGCATCAGCGAGTGACACCGGGCCGGAAACGGCCCGTGGCGAACGGCCCCGTATCCCTTGCGGATGCGGGGTCGTTCGTTTAAACGGGCTTACCCCGGAAAACCCCGGCATTCAGGGCCCTCCTCACCACCCCGCGTCAACACGGGATTCGAAAAGCCGCGTCGAACCGTCCCTCGCGAGAGTGACTAAATGTCGCCATATCACTACCGCCCGCTACGCTCGCTGGCGTGACGCACACTGCCCGCCGAATCGGCCGCTCCCTCGCCCTCGTCCTGCCCGTCGTCCTGGTCCTGTCGGGAACGCTCGCGGTGTCCGCCGTGCCGTGGGCCGGCCAGGACTCCGACGGCCGGATGCTGACCGCGTCCTCCGCGGACGTCTCCACCCGCGCCAAGTCCCGCGCCCCGCAGGACGTCCTGCGCGACCGGCTCCTCGCCGAGCTCCAGGAGAAGGACCCCGGCGCCGCCCTCACCCACCTCCAGCGCGAGGTGGAGAACCGCCCCTCGCTCGCCGAGCACTGCGTGTCGATCGCCCGCGCCCTCGGCCGCGCCGCCGTCGAGCACTACGGCCCGGCCCGCGCCCAGGCCTTCTCCCGCCCGGTCTGCGACACCGCGTACGCGACCGGCGTGATGCGCGCGACGGCCTGAGCGCGGTCACCGCGTCCACGCCCGCGGGGCACCTATCGTTCCCCGTATGCACACCACTCCGACGCAGGCCGTGGTCCTGGCGGGCGGCCAGGGCTCGCGGCTGCGCCCCTACACCGACGACCGCCCCAAGCCGATGGTCGAGATCCCGGGCACCGGGACCCCGATCATCGGCCATCAGCTTTCCTGGCTGGCCGCCGAGGGCGTGACCGACGCCGTCGTCTCCTGCGGGCACCTCGCCGCCGTACTCCAGGAGTGGCTGGAGGAGGCCGACCTGCCCCTGAAGGTCACCACGGTCGTCGAGACCGAGCCGCTGGGCCGGGGCGGCGGCCTCAAGTACGCCGCCGCGCACCTGCCCGATCCGGACCGCCCCTGGTACGCCACCAACGGCGACATCTGGACCCGCTTCTCGCTGCGCGAGATGGCCGCCTTCCACGCCGAGCGGGACGCCACCGCCACCCTCGCCCTGGCCCGCCCCCGCATCCCGTGGGGCGCCGTCGAGACCGACACCTTCGGGCACATCACCGACTTCGTCGAGGCGCCGCCGTCGCCGTTCCTCATCAACGCCGGCGTGTACGTCTTCTCCCCCGCCTTCACCGAGCTCCTCCCCGACCTCGGCGACCACGAGCGGACCACCTTCCCCCGCCTCGCCCGCGAACGGCGCCTGGCCGGCTTCCCGCTGCCCCAGGGGGCGTACTGGAGGGCCATCGACACCGCCAAGGACCTGACGGAGGCCGCGAAGGAGCTCGCCGCCCAGAGCCACTGACCCGCGCACGAGAGAGGCGGCCACCGTCCCCGGGGACGGTG